>JAZFTA010000273.1:0-3838 GCA_036446415.1 Rhodospirillales bacterium
CCGTTTCAATATTCCGGGAATTGTTCGTTTCACTGATTTCTGAATCGGCCGGCATCTCTCCATCAGAGCCTGGTGCGCCGACATCGGGGCTTTCGGATACCTCCTGCCCATGCCCTTCATCTAAAGCAGGTTCAGATGGCAAAACGTTATTTTCCTCGGCGGCCTCATCCGGAGGAGCCGCGGAAAATGCGGTAACTTTTTCTTCCGGTGATTGTTCCTGGGGATATTCCCCGCCAGACTCTGAAGTCGATACGCCGGAATTTTGGCCGTCCGGTGAAGAGGCCTTCTCTTTCGGCAAAACATCCTGAAACCGGTCGGGCAGGGGTGAAATAACCTCGGTGATGGATTCTTCATCCGACGAACTGACATACCAACCGCCGTAGGCAAGCACGGCGATGACAACCCCTACAAGCAGGATAGCGCCGCCCGGAACGCCGGATTCCGGGATTGGCACCGGAAAAACAAGATCGGTTTTTCCATTGATGTCCGAGGTTTCATCTTTATACCGGCGGACAACTTCATCGCTGTCCAGGCCAAGATGGTCGGCGTAGGCGCGGATGAAGCCAATAGCATAAGTAGCCCCGGGAAGATCCTGGAACCGGCCATCTTCGATTGCTTCCAGATACAGGTTTCGTATGCGCAACATCGCGGACACGTCACGCAGGTCCTCGCCGCATCTCAGGCGTGAAGCCCTGAGAAGCGCACCCACACCCTGAGCGCTCGCTTTTCCCGTTAAGCTTTCCGGTTCCTCAGGGGGGGCATTCTCGGGGGACTGTTTTTGGTCTACCACTGCCCCTTTATTCCTCAAATACGAAGGAATCCGTTATCGGACAACATTCCGACACATTTTTCCTGTTGATCCGTGACCGCACCGGCCACTATATCACAACATCCCGCAAAAAACCGGCGTAACGCTTAATCAGCCGGATTAAAGAGTTTCCCGGGCGGCAATAGACGACAACGCCTGATCGACCAGTTCCCCGATAATCTCGGCGGCCGGCTGCTCGCACTTCACCATGCCGACACTTTGGCCGGCCATCAACGAGCCGTTTTCCACGTCTCCGTCGATTGCCGCGCGTTTCAGGGCGCCCACCCAAAAAAGCTCTATTTCAAGCTGCGCCTCCTTCTGGTTTAATTCCCCATTACGAAACCGCTCTATGACACGGCGCTGAGCGTCCATGAATTCGGCTGTCCCGTTGTTAGTCAGCGCCCGCACCGGGATCACCGGAAACTCAGGATCCAGTTGCACGGTGGAAACCGCGTCTCTGGCCGGGGCGCGAATGAAGGCCTGCTTAAAAGCCGGGTGGGCGATGCATTCAGTGGCGCATACGAAACGGGTGCCCAACTGACAGCCCGACGCTCCCATCTCAAGATATGACACGATCGCCTCTCCTCGTCCGATGCCGCCGGCGACGAAAACCGGAACGTCCAGTATCTGGGGCAGTATTTCCTGTGCCAAAACACCTGTTGATACCGGGCCTATGTGCCCCCCGGCTTCCGAGCCCTCGATCACCAGCCCGTCGGCGCCGTTGCGGATCAGCCGCTTGGCCAGCGCCAAGGCAGGGGCGAAACAAATGACTTTTGCTCCACAATCCTTAATCCGCTTTATCGACGCCGCGCCAGGCACTCCGCCGGCCAAAACCACATGGCCAACCTTATGATCCATGCAGACGCCGATCAGCGCATCCAGGTCAGGATGCATGGTTATCAGGTTAACGCCGAAGGGATTGGAGGTATGTTTAAAAGTCGCGGCGATCTCTTCGCTAAGGATATCCGGTGTCATCGACCCGCAGGCTATGACCCCGAATCCTCCGGCATTGGAAATAGCCGATACAAGGTGGCGTTCGGACAGCCACGACATGGCGCCGCACATGATAGAGTAACGGCAACCCAGAAACTCACATCCACGCCGCCAAAGTTTTTCCAGCCGCTTCCCGTGCAAGCCCACGTCCATGGCCTCAGAGCCCATTTGAAAATGAAGTGTGGAAAATCAATACGTTACATACGCACAACATCGTCATGGCCGTGCTTGTCACGGCCATCCACGTCTTTTTCTCGCACGGTTTCGCGCCTTGAAGACGTGGATGCACGGGACAAGCCCGTGGATGACGGAATTCGTAACGCATTGATTCAACAGAATTCATTTTCAAACAGACTCTCAGTCGGCATCCAGCTCATAGACGTGATGAAGCGACCGCAACGCCAGTTCGGTGTACTCCTCGTCGATCAAGACGCTTACCTTGATTTCCGACGTGGAGATAACCTGTATGTTGATCCCCTTTTCAGCCAGCGCCTGGAACATTCGCTGGGCAATGCCGGCATGAGAGCGCATGCCGACACCGATAACCGACACCTTGACCACATTGGCATCGGACGACAGATGGTCAAATCCCAGCTCACCGCGCTTTTTCTCAAGAGTTTCGATAGCCCTGTCCAGGTCGGCCCGGGTAACCGTGAACGTCAGGTCGGTCGTTTTTCCATCAGCCGAAACATTCTGAACGATCATGTCGACGTTTATGTTGGCCTCGGCCAATGGCCCGAAAATGCTGGCCGCCACTCCAGGGCGGTCGGCCACCTGGACAAGGGTTATCTTGGCCTCATCACGGCTGTAGGTGATTCCGCTGACTAATTCCTGTTCCAATATTTCATCCTCATCGACAACAAGGGTTCCTGGTTCATCCGAGAAGCTTGAACGGATCTGGGTGCGCACCCCATGCTTCATGGCCATTTCCACGGCCCGGGTTTGCAGGACCTTAGCCCCCAGAGAGGCCATTTCCAACATTTCCTCGTAGGTAATCTTATCCAGCTTACGGGCCTTGGCGACAATGCGCGGATCGGACGTATAAATTCCATCAACATCCGTGTAAATGTCACAGCGATCGGCATTGAGCGCCGCCGCCAGCGCCACCGCCGAGATGTCGGTGCCGCCCCGGCCCAAAGTGGCTATTCTTTTGTCCGGCGACACCCCCTGAAATCCTGAAACCACGGGCACCTCGCCACGCTCCAGCGACTCGTTAACCTCATCGGTGTTTATGTTTTCGATGCGGGCCTTACCATGAGCGTCATCGGTATGGATGGGAAGCTGCCATCCCTGCCAGGACCTGGAAGCAACGCCAATCTCGTGCAACGCCAAGGCAAGCAACCCCGCCGTTACCTGTTCACCGGTCGAAACCACGACATCGTATTCGCGGGCGTCATGGTGCCGGTTGATCTCATTAACGTAGTCAACCAATTGATTGGTTATGCCGGCCATGGCCGAAACCACAACCGCCACTTGGTTGCCCGCGTCAACTTCGTGTTTCACCAGGCCGGCGACAATCCTGATACGTTCGATATCGCCAACCGAAGTGCCGCCGAATTTTTGAACAATTAAAGCCATGAATTTTTCTCGTTTTTTCCGTCTCTTAACAATTCCCGTAAATTTTTGCCCAACTCATACCAAGGATCGTTGATAATCTGGGATGTATGCCTTTGATTTTCGGGCATTATGCAGAGCCGGTTGCACAACGACGGGCGGCTATACATACTCTAGAGCGGCTCAAGATTGATAGGAATCAATTTGATGGGAGCGGATCGGCCCCTTCGGGCAGGCGCGGGGCGGGGCGCGATGCCTTCGCATCGGGCAAGCGCCGCAACGCCCCGGGGGTCGCGGGGGCGCCCCCCGCATTTTAAATCGGGGGGACACGCCTAAGGTGGCCCCCCGAGGGGCCGATACGCCCCACCTTCGGCCGGGTTCTTTTGCCCCGTGGCGTCGTTGCGTTCCTTATCCGATGCGGTGGCATCGCATTGCGAAACGCGCCTAACCACGGGACAAAATAATCCCGGTCAAATGGTTCCT
>JAZFTA010000274.1:0-3037 GCA_036446415.1 Rhodospirillales bacterium
GGACATGGGACTACAGGTCGGCCACGCCACCCGCTCGATCGATGAGTGCATACGCCTTTCCGGCAAAGATGTGACCATTCGCACCAGCCTGCTGGAAGCCAGGTGGCTGTGGGGCGACAAGAAGCTCTTCCAGCAGTTCAGGCGGCGTTTCATGAACGACGTCGTCGCCGGCACCGGGACCGATTTCATCGAGGCAAAGCTTGCCGAACGCAACGCCCGCCACGAACGGATGGGCGATACCCGCTATGTGCTTGAGCCCAACATCAAGGAAGGAAAGGGGGGGCTGCGCGACCTGCAGACCCTGTTGTGGATCGCCAAGTACCTTTACCGGGTCGACACGGTTGAGGACCTGGAGGACCAAGGCGTGCTCACGCCCGAGGATTCCAAACGCTTCGCCGAGGCCCAGGAATTCCTGTGGACGGTCCGCTGCCATCTGCATTACCTGACCGGCCGGGCCGAGGAGCGGCTCGGCTTCGACATCCAGAAAGCCATCTCCATGCGGATGAATTACGCGGGCGAATCCGGCATGCGGGGGGTCGAGAGCTTCATGAAGCAGTATTTCCTGATCGCCAAGGACGTGGGCGACCTGACGCGCATCCTTTGCGCCGTTCTCGAGGCCCAGCAGAAAAAACGACGGACCAGGTTCCGCCTGCCCTCGATCCCCTTCGGCAAACGCCACATAGAGGGGTTCAGCATCGACGGCGATAGGCTTACGGTTGAAGGCGACGACGATTTCAGGACCGATCCGGTAAAGCTTATACGCCTGTTCCGCGAAGCCCAGCGCCACGATCTCGACATCCATCCCGAAGCCCTGCGCCTGGCTGCCCAAAGCCTGGACCTTATCGATGACGGCCTGCGCGCCGATCCCAAGGCCAACGATTTGTTCATGGAAATCCTGACCGCCAGGGAGGGGCCCGTTACGGGACTGACAAGGTTGAACGAGGCGGGAGTATTGGGCCGGTTCATCCCTGATTTCGGGCGCGTGGTCGCCCAGATGCAATACGACATGTATCATGTTTACACGGTGGACGAGCACACCATCCGCGCCATCGGCATCCTGCACCGCATCGAAAAGGGCGAACTGAAAGACGACCATCCGGCCGCCAGTTCGGCCATCGGCGACGTTCAGTCGCGCCAGACCATTTACGCGGCGGTGCTGTTGCACGATATAGCCAAGGGCCGGGAAGGCGACCATTCTGAAGTCGGGGCCGAAATCGCCGCTGAACTTTGCCCCAGGCTGGGCCTTAACGAGTGGGAGACGGAAACGGTTTCCTGGCTGGTTCTTCATCATCTGCTGATGAGCCGCACCGCCTTCAAACGCGACCTGGACGACCCCAAAAGCATAAGCGATTTCGTCGAGATCGTTCAGTCGCCGGAACGGCTGCGGCTGCTTTTGATCCTGACCGTGGCCGACATCCGCGCCGTCGGCCCACAGGTCTGGAACGAATGGAAGGCGGGGCTGTTGCGTGAACTTTATTACAGGGCCATGGAGGCGATGACCGGCGGCCTGCCGTCGGAACGGACCGCCGCCAGGGTGGAAAGAGCCAAGGCGGCGTTGCGCGATAGGCTTTCCGGGTGGAGCGACGGGGAAATCGAGAAACACCTGGCCCGGGGTTATCCCGACTACTGGCTGATTTTCGATGCCGACACCCTCTTTCACCACGCCAAACTGGTGCGCAAGGCCGAAAGCGAAAAACTTAAGCTGCACATAGAAACCCGGGTCGAGAAGTCCCGCGATTTTACGGAAATTATAATCTACACCGCCGATGACCCCGGCCTGTTCGCCAGAATCGCCGGGGCCATGGCCCTTGGCGGCGCTTCCATAGTCGACGCCAAGATCGTTACCCTGGCCAACGGCATGGCGCTGGATACCTTTTCCATACAGGATTCCCAGGGCCGGGTTTTCGACAATCCCGGGAATCTGAAAAAACTATGGAACCGTATCGAGGATTCCCTTTCCGGGAAACTGCATGCGGCCCGTGAGTTGAACAAGCTTCACCTAAACGCCCCGCCCGGCCGCATAGGCGCGTTCAAGGTGCCGCCCCGCGTGCTTGTCGACAACTCGATCAGCGCCAACCATACGGTGATCGAGGTAAACGGCCGCGACCGCCTGGGGTTTCTTCACGACGTGACCGCCGAACTGACGGGGTTGGGATTGCAGATAGCAAGCGCTCACATTACCACCTATGGCGAGAGGGTTGTCGATGTCTTTTACGTCAAGGATATCTACGGGCTGAAGGTGGAGCACAAGGAAAAGCTGAACAATATCCGTGAAAGCCTTTTGGAGGCGGTCACGGCCGGGGACGCCGTGAAAAAAAGCGGCGCCAAAAACCAAGGTGGTGGAATAAAACTGAAAAAGGAAGAGGGGACGCCATGAAGGCTGCCTTTTCGCCGCCACAAAAAAAAGATAGACAGCTTCCATGACGCTTTTTCGCTCAATCGCCACCGTCGGCGGCTTCACAATGATAAGCCGGATCCTCGGCTTTGTGCGCGATATACTGATCGCCGCCATCCTCGGCGCCGGCTTGCTGGCCGACGTGTTCTTCGTCGCCTTCAAGCTGCCCAACCTGTTCCGCCGCCTGTTCGCCGAGGGGGCCTTCAACGCCGCCTTCGTGCCCCTGTTCACGGGCGCCCTGGAGGAAGAAGGCAAGGAAGCGGCGCGGGTTTTCGCGGACCAGTCGCTGAGCGTGCTGCTTTGGTCTCTTCTTGTTTTCGTAGGCCTCATGGAAATGGCCATGCCGTGGGCCATGTACGCCTTCGCGCCGGGGTTCGCGGCCGATCCGGACAAGTTCAATCTGGCGGTACTGCTGGCCAGGATCACATTTCCCTACCTGCTGTTCATTTCACTGGTCTCCCTGATGGCCGGCGTCCTCAATTCCGTTTCCAGGTTCGCCGCCGCCGCGGCGACCCCGATTTTGATGAACCTGTGCCTGATCGGCGCCATCCTGTGGCTTGTCCAGTTCACCGAGACCCCGGCCCACGCCCTGGCCTGGGGGGTGGCCGGGGCGGGGGTGGTTCAGCTCGCATGGATGGCGGC
>JAZFTA010000275.1:0-12140 GCA_036446415.1 Rhodospirillales bacterium
GTCGATTTGCCGGCCCCGTCCGTGCCTTCGAAGGTGATGAATTTGCCGCTCAACCCGAACCGCCCCAAAGGATGTATTTCAAGGCCTCGCCCAGCCTGCCGACCAGCCCCAGGCGCTCGACCCCGGCTCCGGCCCGAAGGGGAATTTCGATAGGCTCCTTATCGGGAACCGATACCTTAAGCGTGGCGATCTCATCTCCCTCGCGGATCGGGGCCGGCACCGGCTCCCTTATACTGACCGTGACCAACATACCGCGGCGCGCCTTCCTGGGCATGGTGATCAACAGGTCGTCACCGATTATCAGCGGCACTGTCGGACTTTGGCCAAGCCATACATCGGCCTCGGCGACGGTTTCCCCGGCCTTGAACAGGGAGTAATTGTTGAACTCCCTGAACCCCCATTCAAACAAACGTTCCGGTTCGCGCGACCGGGCCTTTCGGCTGGGCAGGCCGTTGACGACCAGTATCAGCCGGCGGTCGCCGCGAACCGCCGAGGCGGTCAGACCGTAACCCGATTCCTTGGTATGTCCTGTCTTAAGCCCGTCGACGCCCATGTCCTTGTACAAAAGCGGGTTGCGGTTGGTTTGGCGGATGTTGGAGTAGGTAAATTCCTTTTCCGAGTAATAGTGATAGAATTCAGGGAAGTCCTCGATGGTCCGCTTGGCCAGAACGGCGAGGTCCCTCGGCGTCGTCTTGTGCCCGGGATCGGGCCAGCCGGTGGAATTCCTGAACGTCGAATTTTCAAGCCCCAGGTCGCGTCCACGCTCGTTCATTTCCCTGGCGAAGGCCTCCTCGGTGCCGGCCAGTCCCTCGGCGATAACAATGCAGGCGTCGTTGCCCGACTGAATTATTATGCCGCGCAGCAGGTCTTCGATCCTGACCCTCGATCCGGGCTCCAGGAACATCGTCGAACCCCCGCTTTTGGCCCCGCCCCTCCTCCAGGCCCCTTCGCTGACCGGAAAGGTATCGTCCAATGACAGGCTGCCGTCGCGAAGCCGCTCGAACACCAAGTAAACGGTCATCATTTTGCTCATCGAGGCGGGGGCCATGGACGAGTCGGCGTTTTTTTCGAATAGAACCGCCCCGGTGGTCATGTCCATTAGAATGGCTTCGCGGGCCGCCGTTTCGACGGCAACCGCCGGGCCGAACGCCCAAACCGACAAAAACAAAGCCAACAGGCCAACGGCCGGGAATGGCCCGCCGGAACCTTTATAATGTTTTGATGTTGGTTTAATTGATCCGCCTAACACTATGGTTTCTTTCAGGTTTATTGTTTCAAGCCTGGGCATGATTTATACCAGGGATCGCTGAACAGCCGCTTTCCAGGCTCTTAATCTATTATGATTCTGGATTCAACGAAACCGGTCCGGATCACCTTTTCCAGCATCCGGTCCGCATCCTCGACACTGGCCAGCGGTCCGACGCGCACCCTAAACAAATCCATGCCGTTTATCAAAACGGAAGTAACCTTGACCTGGCCTCCCAGCCTGTTCAACTTTGCCCGCACCCGGTTTGCGTTTTCGAAAATCGAGAAGGCGCCGGCCTGGATGAAAATATTGGTCGGGCCGACCGCAACTTGCGTGACCTTTCCGGGCTCGGGCAGCGCTATGCTTTCGACCGGGGCGGCGGCGTCGACTTTTTTAGGACTGTTTACAGGCGGTGGCGGCGGGGCCACGCCGGCCCCCTTTGGCGGCGGCAGGGTCTGGCTGGAGACCATGGGTTTGGGCAGGCTGCCGACCTTGATCGGAGAATTGGCCGCGGTCAGAGTCATCCCTCCCCTCATTTGGGCCGCCAGGGCGCGGCTTTCCCTGGCCAGTATCCGGACCCTGACGCGGGCCGTTCCCTGATTGAGAAAGCCCAGCAACTGCGCGCCGCGCCTTGAGATGTCGATGATCCTGCTGTTGGCGAAAGGTCCCCGGTCGTTTACCTTCAGGACAAGGCTGCGGCCGTTGGTCAGGTTTGTTACGCGGACGTAGCTGGGCATGGGCAGGGTCCGGTGCGCCGCCGTCAGATCGTTCATGTTGAATGTCTCGCCGTTGGCGGTGCGCCGACCGTGAAACTTGGGACCGTACCACGAGGCGATGCCGGTTTCTGAATATCGGTAATCGGCCTTGGGGCGGTACCACACGCCCTTGATCTTGTAAGGGTCGCCGATCTTGTAAGTTCCCTTGGAAGGCTTTTCCTTTTGGATCTTGACGACCCTTTTTGCGGTATGGGTAATGAACTGGGTTGCGGTGCACGACGCCAGAAACATCGCGGCCAAGCCTAAAACTAAGAATCGTAACGATGCGGACCTTGTCCCCATGTTAATCGTCTAACCCCATTTTTCGCACCAATGGTCCCATATTTTGTAATGTATCAAAATGGAACCTACTTTATATAGTAGTTTACCCGTCCCCGATCCGATCGGCAAGAGAACCGATGGCAACCGCGAAAAAGGTCGATCGGTTCCACTTCAAAATGGTGTGGTAATTGTTGTAAACGACGAAGGGGGGGCCGCCGTCCTCGGCTAGAACCACCGAAGCCAACAGGTCGCGCTTGGGCAGGTCGGCGCCGTCAATGCGCCGCACGCCCAGGGACTGCCACTCGCTGAGCCGTTTTTTCACCTTAAGGCCGATAAGTTTTTTATCAAGTTCCCTGGTCAACAACACCGGACGCCCCCAGGTCTGGTCGTCCCTCCAGCCCGAACGGGCCAGATAGTTGGCGGCCGAAGCGAACACGTCGGCCAGGTTGTTCCAGATATCCTTGCGCCCGTCGCCGTCGTAATCGACGGCGAACGACAGGAAGGATGACGGCATGAACTGACACTGTCCCATGGCCCCGGCCCACGAACCGATCATCTTTGAAACGCTTATATGGCCCCCATCGAGGATCTTCAGGGCGTTCATAAGCTCGCCCCTGAAATACTTGCTGCGCCGTCCGTCGTAGGCCAGCGTGGACAGCGCCTTGATCACCGGAAAACCGCCGGTGATTCTGCCGAAATCCGTCTCGATTCCCCAAAAGGCGACGATGAACCGGGGCTGGACGCCGAATTTGCGTCCTATTTCCTCCAGCAAAGCCCGGTTTTCGTTCAGTTTCCTCCGGCCCATATCGACCCTCGATTTAGGCACCACCCGGTCCTGGTACTGGCGGAAGGTCAGGGTGAATTCCGGTTGCTTGCGGTCCAACTCCACGACCCTGGGAATGGGGGTAATTCCGGCCAGGGCCGAATCAAGGGTGGAAGCGCCGATGCCCAGGGCGGCCGCCTCCTTGCGCACCCCTTCAAGCCATTCCTGAAAAGGCAAGGTCGCGGCCTGCGCCGGAAGGGCTAAAACCAGTGAAAAAACAATACACGCCCAAAAAAAGCGGCCGAAAGAACCGGCTCGGTTGGCTGTCATGTTTTTTTCGTTCCCTTTGATTATTAATCAGACCCCTGCCCCAGGTGCGGCGCCCGGGCCCACATCATAATTAAATGTTGTTAAGGCATCGGAAAAAAATCTTCCGACTTTCCACTAAGCCAATAAAAGACGAGCCCAAGCCATTCGTGCAGGCCGGCTCTAAGCCGGCCCAATCCGCTCCCCAGGCTGAAGGAGAACTTAAGGGCTTCATCCCTTTCGAATCCGAAGTCGACGGGATAGGGAATAACCCGCCATCCGGCCTTGCGGAAAACGCCGACCGAGCGGGGCATGTGAAAGGCCGAGGTAATCAGTACCCAGGTTTCGCCCGGGCCTGGGTTCACCGCTTCTTTTGTTTTAACGGCGTTCTCGAAAGTGTTGCGTGACTGGTTCTCGAAAATCACCCGGCCGGGCTCCAGGCCAAGGCTTTCGAGGAACGGCCCCAGGACGTCCGCCTCCTTTATTTCCTGCCTTAACAGATTGCCCGAACCGCCTGAAAACACGAGCCTTGCTTTGGGGTAGCGGCGGCCAAGGGCGGCGAACTCGGTCAGCCTTTCGACCGATCCGTTCAGGGATATCTGTCCCCTGTCCATGGTGATGAACTGATTGGCGACGCCGCCTATGGAAATTACGCCATCCACCCTACCCGGCAGTTCGGTAACGATGGGAAAACGGTTTTCCAGCTTCACCAACATGAAGGCGCCAACCGGCAGAATCGCCGTCGCCAGCGCCAACAAAGCGGCCAAGCCAATCAGCCGGCGGCCGAAATTACGCCATCCGGTCCACATCAGCGCCGCCCCCAGGCACAACATCGCCAAAAGCATGTTCGCCGGGTCGGCCAGGAACCAGAACACCTTTGAGAGCGTGAAAAACATGCCCTGGTGATAATCCTATGAATTTAGGTTAGCAATACGCATATCTTTTTTTGACCGGCTCTTTTTTGACCGGCTATTAGTGTAATTTTTCCGGTCCCAAGGTATTAAGGCTTAACTCAAGACATAAAATAAGAAATGCCGGACCAACCCCTCCCCCTTCCTTCCAAGGCGCCGTACCTGCGCGGTCTTACCCTGTCGGCGCTGGGCATATTCATAATCAGCCCGGACGGGCTTCTGGTGCGCCTTATCCATGAGGCCGGGGTCTGGGAGATAATTTTCTTCCGTTCACTGTTCATGGGCCTCACCTTGGGGTTGATGCTTGTGGTCCGCTACCGTTCACGCTTCTTCGGGGTCTGGCGCTCGATAGGCGGGTTGGGCCTGTTCTCGGCGCTGATAATGGTCGGCAGCAATTTCGGGTTTGTCGGGGCTCTCACCCACACCACCGTCGCCAACACCCTGGTTATCATCGCCACCATGCCTTTTTTCAGCGCCGTCCTGGGATGGGTGCTGATCGGCGAGAAGGTCCGGACCGGAACCTGGGTTTCCATCCTGTTCGCCATGTGCGGCATCGCCGTCATCTTCTCCGGCTCACTGGGCGGCGGCTCATGGATGGGCGATCTGATGGCCACGGCGGCAGCCCTGTTCATGGGCCTCAACCTGGTTATACTGCGCAAGGCCAAACAGCATGACATGACCCCGGCCTTATGCCTGAGCGGGTTCCTGGGCGCCGGTTTGGCGTTTTTGTGGGCCGAGCCCTACTCGGTCACGGCCCACGACCTGTCGGTCCTGGCCTTCATCGGGGTCGTCATCCTGCCCTTGTCGCTGGCCCTTTTCCTTTCCGGAACCCGCACCGTTCCGGCCGCCGAGGTGGCCTTGCTGGCCCTGATAGAAACGGTCCTGGGGCCGCTATGGGTGTGGCTCGGGGTCGGCGAGAGGCCGACCTCCCTGGCCCTGGCCGGCGGCTTTATAGTCATTATGGCCATTACCGCCAATGCGATTATTGGAAGCCGCCGCCAATCGGGACGGACGAAGTCATAAGATGAGAGAACCCCCAATTTCTACGAAGGGCGAGACGCCGATGATGGGGGCCGCCTACGCCCTGGGCGCGTTTCTTATCTGGGGCGGTTTTCCCGTATTCTTCAAGCTGCTGGACCAAGTCCCGGCCCTGGAGGTTCTGGGTCACCGCATCGTGTGGTCGATGGTCTTCATGGGATTGCTGCTTCTTTTCCTTGGCCGCTGGCGCGCCGTCGGGGAAACCTTGGCCAACCGCCGCCTGGTGCTGACCCTTGGCCTTTCGGCCCTGATGATCTCGACCAACTGGCTGGTTTTCATATGGGCGGTGAACGAAGGACGGATCCTGGAAACCAGCCTCGGCTATTTCATCTCTCCCCTGGTCAGCGTCGTTTTGGGAGTTGTTTTCCTTAAGGAGTCAATGCGCCCCTGGCAGTGGATAGCCGTTTTCCTGGCCGTGATAGGGGTCGTCATCCTGGTCGCCCAGGCAGGACAACTGCCCTGGGTGTCGCTGGTGCTGGCCCTGTCATTCGCCTTTTACGGCCTGATCCGCAAGGTGGCCAAGGTTGACGCCTTCACCGGCCTGTTCGTCGAGACCCTGATTGTCGCTCCCCTGGCGCTGGTTTTTCTGGTCTATCTGGTGATCGATGGAAGCGGCTCCTTCACCAACCTGGGCCTGGACGGATTGCTGATCCTTTCGGGTGTGATAACGGCGTTGCCGCTGATACTTTACGTCCAGGGGGCAAAGCGGCTCAGGCTTTCGACCATCGGCCTCATCATGTACATAACCCCGACCTCCCACTTCGCCCTGGCCGTGTTCGTCTATGGCGAGCCGTTCACAACGGCGCACCTGATATGCTTCGCCTTCATCTGGACGGGGCTGGCGATTTATACGTTCGACGCTTCCAGAGCACTTTCCGATTGACGCGTTATTGATGGCTGACCCGCGCCTCACAATCCGTATAATCACCCTTGAGGCATTAATCAGGGGACCAGTGGCCTGTATCATCTGAATTGCACACTTGCGGCGTCCGGACGCCGACGCCGATGAACCGCATGGGAAACGTCCTGATGGCCGGAGCCGATGTGGCCCGGCTGGATTCGCTGGCCGGCTTTCTCGGCGGCAACGGTTTTACCGTCGCCACTTGCGGCGGCGCCACTCCCATATTCGAGGAAATCCGCGAGAACCGTCCGGAACTGGTTGTTATCGACCTGTTGGGCAACCAGACGGCGGGCTTTCAATGGGCCCGTGAGATGGCCGGCGGAAAGGAGAAGGCCGGTGTTCCGGTGGTCCTGATCGGAGCCGCGCCGTCGGTCGGGCACCTTGACGGAGCCCTTGACGCCGGGGCCGCCGAAACATTCACCGAGCCGCTGGACAGGGAAGAGTTCCTGGCCCGTCTCAGGCCGTTGCTGAGAGTAGCCACCATGAGCGCCGAGCTATCGCGCCGGACCGGGTTGGCCCGGCGTTTCGGTTGCGGTCCGGCGGCTGACCTCGGAACCGATGGGGATGACAGGCCATACGACATACTGCTTGTCGGAGACAAGGAAGAGGAAAACTTGATCAACGAAGCCCTGGGAGGAAACTGCGCCACAACCATTTCGCCCGACCCCTCAACGGCTGAGGAAACATTGTCCGAAAGGTTTTTCGATGCCTGCGTAATGGCAGTGGATTCGGGAAACGGTTCCGAGCCCTACCTGGACCTGTGCAGCCGTATGCGCGATAACCCGAGGCTGTTCAACCTGCCGGTGGTAATGCTGGCCCCGCCCGGCGCATTGACCGGCAAACCGGAACCCTACCGCATGGGCGCCAGCCGCTCACTCGAGAGCCCGGTCCGGCCGGAACTGCTGAGGAACTCGCTTGTTACCCTTGTCACCCGCCAGCGCCGGCGATGGGAAATCAGGAAGGCCATCGAGGCAACCCTCCAGGGGCCGGTCATGGACACTCTTACCGGCGGCTACAACTTCGACTTCCTGAAAGCCAACATCGATGACTTCATCGACACCGCGGGCCTTCTAAGGAGGGAGCTGACCATAGCCTTCTTCCTTATCCCCCAAGTCAGCCATGTCCGTCACCTTTTCGGCGACGTGGCGGCCGACGACCTGATCCGCCAGTTGTCCGTATGGATAACCCGAATGGTGCGGGCCGAGGACATGACGGCGCGCTACGGCGAATACGATTTCTGCGCCTTTCTTCCCGATACCCCCATGGACGAGGCCCGCTTCGTCATGGAGCGCATCGCCTCCATCATCAGCTACACCGATTTCGCCATTACCGAGGTATATCAGCCCATTTCGGTGCCGGTGGAGGTGGGATTTTCCGAACTCATACCCGGAGACGACGCCGAAACCCTGATAAAACGGGCCCACTCAAACCTGGATTGAGTTATGCTTCACTCATGCTAATCGACGTCATATTCGATCCCATATGCCCCTGGTGTTATATCGGCAAGCGCCGGTTGGAACAGGCCCTTGGGCTGCGCCCCAATATAAAACCCGCGGTCGGCTGGCGGCCCTTCCTGCTGAACCCCCAGATACCCGCCGAGGGCATCGACCGAACCGCCTACCTGATAAAAAAATACGGCAGCGAAACCAGGGTCCGGCGCATCCTCGGAAGCATTTTCCAGGCCGGCCAGTCGGTCGAGATAAAATTCGATTTCGAGGCCATCGGCCACACCCCCAATTCCGTCGACGCCCACCGCCTGGTCCGCTACGCGGAACGCTTCTCAAAGACCGAACATGCGGTGGAGGAGTTGTTCAGGGGCTTTTTGCTCAAAGGCCGGGACATCGGCGACATCCAAGTGCTGGCCGACATCGGAAACGAGATTGGCTTGGATAAAAAGGAGCTTATGGATTTTCTTGAAGGCGATGACGAGACCATATTCGTTATGAACGAGAACGCCCGGGCCCACAGGCTCGGCGTCAACGGCGTTCCGGCCTTCGTATTCAACGAACAGATGGTCATCGCCGGAGCCCAGGAAGCGCCGGTGCTGGCCAAGATGCTGGATGCCGCCCAGGCCGGCGAGGACGCGGCTTAAGAGGGTTGCGTTGATGCCTGATGCTTCGAGACGCCGTCTGCGGCGGCTCCCCACCCTTCGAGACGGGCCTTCGGCCCTCCTCAGGGTGAGGATTAAGTATTTGATTTTCCTCATCCTGAGGAGCGAACGCAAGTGAGCGTCTCGAAGGATTTTTGCTGCAAACCCGGTTTTTCCCCAGCCCCGGCGATTTCGGCAAGCCTTTTGGTCAGGTGCTTGACCCCTTCCATCCTGTCTTGGGCGCTATCCCATCGGCGCCTGTAGACCAGCTTGTGGTCGGGACGCAGCGATACGTTTGAGGCCTGTTCGGTAATGAACCCGATCAATCCTTCAATGTTGGCGAAATCGCCGCCCCTGAACCACACCACCGCCCCTTTCGGCCCGGCCTCGATCTTTTCTATGCCGGCCCTTTTGCAGTCCAGCTTGATGGCGACGGTCTTCAGCAGGTTTTCCACCTCACCCGGCAGCGGCCCGAAACGGTCGATCATCTCGGCCGCGAAGCCGTCAATTTCTTCCGATTCCGATATCCAGGCCAGGCGTTTGTAAAGACCCATCCGAAGGCCCAGGTCGGAAACGAAGGTATCGGGAATAAGCACCGCCATGCCGAGGCCGATCTGGGGGCTCCATTCATCGGACCCGGACCCGCCTCCGTCCAGGCCGCGGGCCTCGGCCACCGCCTCTTCCAGCATCTGCTGGTACAACTCGATACCGACCTCGCGGATATGGCCCGATTGCTCGCCGCCCAGCAGGTTGCCGGCCCCGCGGATGTCGAGATCGTGTGAGGCCAGCGAGAACCCGGCGCCCAGGGTATCCAGGGCCTGCATCACTTCCAGGCGTTTTTCGGCGGCGGCCGACAGCTTTTGCCCGGCCGCCAGGGTGAGGTAGGCATAGGCGCGGATATTGGAACGCCCTACCCGGCCCCTAAGCTGGTAAAGCTGGGACAGGCCGAAACGGTCGGCCCTGTGCACGATGATGGTGTTGACGGCGGGAAGGTCGAGCCCGGATTCGATTATGTTGGTCGAAAGCAGGACATCGGCCCCGCCGCCGCAGAAAACGTCCATGGCCTCTTCCAGTTCCCGGGCCGGCATCCTTCCGTGGGCGGTGACCATGGAAACCTCGGGCACCAGTTCCTCCAACTGCCTGGCCACCGGCTCGATGTCGACGATGCGCGGGCATACGTAGAAGGTCTGTCCGCCCCTGAAGCGCTCCCTGATTATGGCTTCGCGGACGATCACCGGATCAAAGGGCAGGATGAAGGTCCTGATCGCCAGCCGGTCGACCGGCGGAGTGGCGATAAGGCTCATCTCCTTGACCCCACTCAGGGCCAGTTGCAGGGTCCTGGGTATGGGCGTCGCGGTCAGGGTGAGGACATGGACGTCGGACTTCAGCCTTTTCAAGCGCTCCTTGTGGGCCACCCCGAAATGCTGCTCCTCGTCGATGACCAGCAGGCCGAGATCGCGGAAGCTCAAGTCCTTGGCCAGCAGGGCGTGGGTGCCGATGACGATGTCCACCGTGCCGTCCTTCAATCCAGCCTTTACCTGTCGGATGTTCCTGGCGCTGACCATCCTCGACATCTGTTCGACGCGGACCGGGAAGTCCTTAAACCGTTCGGTGAATGTGCGGTAGTGCTGGCGGCAAAGCAGGGTCGTCGGCACCACCACCGCCACCTGCTTGGAGGCCATAACGGCGGCGAAAGCCGAACGCAGCGACACCTCGGTCTTGCCGAAACCGACGTCGCCGCAGATCAGGCGGTCGGCCGGCCAACCCCGGGCCAGGTCGTCCAGGGATTGGGCAATTGCCAGGCCCTGGTCCTCGGTCTCGGCATAGGGAAAACCGGCGCAGAATTCGTCGAAGAGGCCGGCTTCGGGAATTATCCTGGCCGCCGGACGCAGGCTGCGGGCGGCGGCGACCTTGATAAGTTCGCCGGCCATGTCGCGGATGCGCTGTTTGAGCTTGGCCTTGCGGGCCTGCCAGGCGGCCCCGCCCAGCTTGTCCAGCCTGACCCCGGCCTGTTCCGAGCCGTAGCGAGATATCATTTCTATGTTCTCGACCGGCAGGAAAAGTTTATCCCCGCCATCGTAGACCAGGGTCAGGCAGTCGTGCGGCGCGCCGCCGGCCTCGATCGCCAAAAGCCCTTCGAAACGGGCCACCCCGTGATCCATGTGGACCACCAGGTCGCCTTCGGCGATGCTTGACGCCTCGGCGATGAAGTTTTCCGGCCTGACCCGGCGCCGGGCCGGGCGGCCGCCCAGCCTTTGACCTAAAATGTCGGTTTCGGTAATGACCGCCAGATCGGATGTGGCGAACCCCTTTTCCAATCCGAACACGGCCAGCGCCGCTTGGGTTGAGGGCAACGATCCGGCCTGTTGAAAGTTGTCAACCGGTTTCAGGGAGATATGGCCATGCTCGGCGATCAAGGCCGCCAGACGCTGGGTCGAGCCGTTTGAATGGCCGGCGACTATGACCCTTATCCCGGCCTGGAGTTGCGATTTGATATGACCGCAAAGGGTGTCGAAGACGTTGGCCTCGGGGTTTATGCGAATGTCGGTGAAATCGCGGCCCGGTCTGGCCCCGGCGTCCACGGCGCCGTTTCCTTGGGGCGCCGCGAAGGGGGAAAAATAGGCCGCGGCCCTGTCTACTAGTAGATCATCCAGCTCGCCCCGCCTGAAATACAGCCTTTCCGGCGGGACCGGGTTGTAAGGAGCGCCGGTTACGGCCATGCCGCTTTTAAGAACATGGGTCCTGGCCTGGTAGTATTCGTCGATAAGGTCGAAACGGGCATCGGCGGCTTCGGCGGCCTGATGGTCGAACGCGAAGACGGCGCCAGGGGCATAATCGAACAGGGTTTCCAGGGGCTCGTGAAAGAGGGCCAGCCAGTGTTCCAGGCCGATGTGGCGGCGTCCCTCCGAGACCGCCCGGTACAGGGGATCGCCGCTGTCGGGCGCCCCGAAAAGTTCGCGGTAGCCCGACCTGAACCTTGAGATGGACTGATCGTTCAGCAAAACCTCGCTGACCGGCTTGAGGGAGCATCCTTCCAGGGTCCCGGTGGTGCGCTGGGTGGCGGGGTCGAAGACGCGGATCGCCTCAACCTCGTCGCCCAGGAAGTCGAGGCGCACCGGCGCCGAATGTCCGGGCGGGAAAATATCGACGATGCCGCCGCGCACGGCGAATTCGCCGGGCTCCATCACCGTCTCGGAACGCCCGTATCCGAAGCCGGCCAGGGTTTCAATCAAGCTGTCGGTTTGCAGGCCGAGGCCGGGGGCAACGTCGAGCGCCGCCCCGTCAAGGAAGCGGCGCGGCGGAACCCTTTGCAGCAAGGCCGAAACGGTGGTCAGGACCAGGCGGCCCCTTTCCCTTGTTTCCAGCATTTTGCTCAAGGCCTCGATGCGCCGGGCGGCGATTGAGGAATTGGGAGAAACCCTGTCATATGGCAGGCAGTCCCAGGCCGGCAGTTCCAACCGCTCCAGACCCGGCGAGAAAAAGGCCAGGGCCTCGGCCATCATGTTCATGTGAACGTCGTCGCGGGCCACGAAAACCACGTCCCTTCCGGCGTCGCCGGCGATCATCGAAAGAACCAGCGCGTCCATTCCGCCGGGCGTCCCGGACAGCCTGATACGGCCCGGCGATGACAGCATTTCAATAAGCGGTTTCAATTAATTATGCCGTTATATTAAAGAAATAAATTAACTTTCATTTTGCCCCCAGAAGCCCTGCAGCAAGGCCATGACGTCGTGATCGTGGGCCTTGGGCGGCGGCTCCTTGCCGCTCACCCATTTGAACAGGTCTATGTCGTTTTCCTCGAGCAGCTTCTCCAGGCGCCGCAGTTGCCCTTCGCTCATCGAGCCAAGG
>JAZFTA010000276.1:0-5236 GCA_036446415.1 Rhodospirillales bacterium
TCAGAAATCCAGGTCGGAATAATGCTTGGGCGGCGGGATGCCGGGGATTGAATCTTCGAGAATGGGCCTGAAGCTGGGCCTCGACTTTATGCGCACGTACCAGTCCTTGGCCGCTTCGTGGGCTTCCCACGGAACGTCGCCCAGGTAATCGACGGCCGAAAGGTGGGCGGCGGCCGCGATGTCGGCCAGGGAAAACCTTTCGCCGGCCAGCCAGCGGCGGCGCTCGATAAGGAAGGCGATGTATTCAAGGTGGCTGTGGATGTTGGCGAGGCCGGCCCGTATGGCCTTTGAATCGGGCTCGCCCATGCGCAGGAAACGCTTTACCACCTTCTCGCCGACCAGGGGTTTTGTTACCTCGCGGTCGAATTTCTCGTCGAACCAGTTGACGATGCGCCGGGTTTCGGCCCTTTCGACCGGATGGCGGCCGATAAGCGGCGGTTCGGGATGGACCTCGTCGAGGAATTCGCAGATCACGTCGCTTCCCGAAATCGCCGTTCCGTCGGCCTCGACCAGAACCGGCACCTTGCCGGCTGGGTTGAGGGCCAGGAATTCCTGGCGGCGCTCCCACGAGTTTTCGACTTTCATTGAAAACTCGACCTGTTTTTCCTTAAGCGCGATCCGCACTTTGCGTGAAAACGGGGAAAGCCAGAGATGATAAAGTGTGCGCATGGGACGATACTTATAACCTAAACTCCCGACCTGTAATTTAAGATATGCGCCTTAAGGAATAATGAAGGGATTGAGCGGCTTAAAGGCAGCCGTCGGCGGATAACGAGGCGGTCGCATCCTTGTTATCAATTGTTATTTCGTCTCGAAGTCCCATATGTTTAGAATAATTCCATTATTGTCCGGTCTGTTTTGATGGAACTTGATTAAATGCTTATCAAAATAAAGAACCCCAATGACCCGCCGGCCTCGGAGGTAACGCCCAGGGAGGCTTTTCTCGACCGCCGCCAGTTCCTGATCGCCGCCGGCCTGGCCGGAGTTTCCGTGAGGGCCATACTGAACCCGTCTTCCGCCGAAGCCGGCGTCGTTCTGCAAGGCGTTGAAAAAAGCGCCTACACGGTGGACGAGGAGCCGACCGACAGGGAGTTCGTGACCAGCTACAACAATTTCTACGAATTCGGTTCCTCCAAGGGAGACCCCATCAAGAACTCAAGGCGCTTCAACCCCAAACCGTGGACCGTCGCCGTCGAGGGCGAGGTCAAAAAGGCCGCCCGATATGACATCGAAGACCTGATCTCCCCCCACCAGCTGGAAGAACGCATATACCGTTTTCGCTGCGTCGAGGCGTGGTCGATGATCGTGCCCTGGGTCGGCGTACCGCTGGCCGATGTGATCAAGCGCCTGCAGCCCACATCGAGGGCCAGGTACGTGGCCTTCGAAACCCTGTTCGACCCGGAAAGAATGGTCGGCCAGAACCGCAGCGTCATCCCCTGGCCCTATGTGGAGGGCCTGCGCATGGACGAGGCGATGAACCCGCTGACCCTTCTTACGGTAGGAATGTACGGCGAGGAACTGCCCAACCAGAACGGCGCGCCGGTGCGCCTGGTGGTTCCCTGGAAGTACGGCTTCAAATCCATCAAGTCGATAGTCAAAATCCACTTCACCGAAACCATGCCGCCGACCACCTGGAACATACAGGCCCCCGGCGAGTACGGCTTTTTCGCCAACGTCAACCCCCGGGTGTCGCATCCCAGATGGAGCCAGGCCAAGGAACGGCGCATCGGGGAAGGCTTCTTTTCGCCCAAGCGCAATACCCTGATGTTCAATGGCTACGCCGACCAGGTGGCGGGGCTGTATTCGGGCATGGACCTCACCAGGAACTACTAAATGAGTTCTCCCCGCCCCATCTCCCGATCCTTGAAACCACTGGTCTTCGCCCTGTGCCTGGTTCCCCTGGCCTGGGTGGTGTACAAGGCCGTCTTCGTCGGCCTCGGGGCCAACCCCAACGAGGCCCTAAACCGCTATCTCGGCGACTGGGCGCTGCGGTTCGTGTTGATCGCCCTGGCCGTAACGCCCTTGCGCGGGCTATTAAAATGGAACGGGCTGGCCCGTTACCGGCGCATGTTCGGCCTGTTCGCCTTCGCCTATGTCTGCTTCCACCTGACAAGCTATATCGCCATCGACCAGTTCTTCGATTGGAACGAGATCTGGGCCGACATCTCAAAGCGCTATTACATAACCATCGGCATGGCGACCTTCGTGATGCTGGTTCCCCTGGCCGTTACCTCGACCAACTCAATGGCCAGGCGTCTCGGCGCCAAACGCTGGAAGAACCTGCACCGGCTGGCCTACGCGGCGGGGGCCGGCGGCGTCATTCACTATTTCATGATGGTCAAGGCGGACCTCAGCCAGCCCATGATACACGCCGGGGTGCTGGCCTTTCTGCTGGGATACCGGGTGGTGGCGTGGGCCAGGCGGCGTAGTCCTGGAAACCCTGACCGCGCCGAAAGCACCGGCCGGCCCATCCAGGTGGTGTAACCGCCTATTCCTTTTTTTCGCCGGCGGGCGCCCAGTGGATGTTGATCATCAGGGCTATTTCCTCGCCCTCTATCTTAAGTATCTTCTGGCCGCGCCGGGGGATGGGGATTTTCTGTTCGCCGCAATAGCGGATCAGGGCGGCCCCCATCTGGTCGCGGTTGAGCCTGACCTCCTTGACGTCGTTAACATCAAGGGTATCGAACTTCAAGGTGACCGCCGCCGCCGGGTCTTCGCCGATCTCAATATCGGAGATGGCGGCCTGGGGCACATGGATATTGGTGCGTAGGCAGTAATCGTAAGCCGCGGCGCGGAGTTCTTCCTTATCGAAACCCAGTTTTCTCAGTTCTTTCGGCATTGTTGGTTTCCATTTTTCCCTTTCCCTCGCCCCACGGCAAACATGCCCTAGTGGGCCTGGTCCCAGTTACATCCTATCCCCATATCGACGACCAGCGGCACGTCCAGGCTGGCGGCGGCTTCCATTACTTTCTTGACCACCGCCTTGGTGTCTTCGGTTTCAGATTCCGGAACCTCGAACACCAACTCGTCGTGGACCTGCAACAGCATTCTAGCCTTTAGCCCGGCTTCTTCAAGGGCCGGTTCAAGGCGGATCATGGCCCGCTTGATTATGTCGGCGGCGCCGCCCTGGATGGGGGCGTTGATGGCGGCCCGTTCGGCGAAGTTGCGGACGTTGGAGTTCTTGTCCTTGATGCCCCTGAGATGACACTTGCGGCCCATGAAGGTGGTGACGAAACCCTGTACCCTGGCCTCTTCCCTGGTCCGCTCCATGTAGCCCAGGATGCCCGGGAAGCGTTCAAAGTAGGCGTTTATGTAATCGCCGGCCTGGGCCTTGGAAATGCCCAGCTGGCGGGCCAGCCCGAAGGCCGAGATACCGTAGATTATGCCGAAGTTTATGGCCTTGGCCCGGCGCCGGACCATGGGGTCCATCCCGTCCATGGGAATCGAAAACACCTCCGACGCGGTCATTGAGTGGATGTCGGCACCTTCGGCGAAGGCGTCCTTAAGGGCGTCGATGCAGGCGACGTGGGCCAGCAGCCTCAACTCGATCTGGGAATAGTCGGCCGACAGCAGCACCGATCCCTCATCAGTGACGAAGGCGCGGCGTATCTTGCGGCCCTCTTCGGTGCGGATGGGGATGTTCTGAAGGTTGGGGTCGCTTGAGGCCAGCCTGCCGGTAGAGGTCGCGGCCATCGAATAGGATGTGTGGACGCGCCCCGTTTGGTCGTTTATCTGGGCCACCAGGGCGTCGGAATAGGTGCTTTTCAGTTTCGCCAGCTGGCGCCAGTCGAGCACCCTGGCCGGCAGCTCAAAGCCTTCGGCGGCCAGGCCTTCCAGGACTTCGGCGCCGGTGGCGTAGGCCCCGGTCTTGCCCTTTTTGCCGCCCTTGATCCCCATTTCGTCGAACAGCACCTCGCCCAGCTGCTTGGGTGATGCGATGTTGAACTGGTGGCCGGCGAGTTCGTGGATTTCCTTTTCCAGACCGGCCAGACGGTGGGCGAAATCGCCGCTCAGGCGTTTAAGCTCCACCGCGTCGACCTTTATTCCGCGGCGCTCCATCCTGACCAGGACGTCTATCAATGGCCGCTCCAGGGTCTCGTAAACGGTGGTTACCTTTTCGGCCCCGAGCCGGGGCTTCAACAAGCGGTGCAATCGGCAAGTCATGTCGGCGTCCTCGGCGGCGTAGTCCAGCGCCGCTTCCACGGGAACCTCGTTAAAGGCGATGCGGCTTTTACCGGAACCGGTGACGTCCTTGTACTTTATGGTGTCGTGGCCGAGATGCAGCCCCGCCAGTTCGTCCAGTCCGTGGCCGTGGAGGCCGCCTTCCAGCACATATGACAGGACCATCGAATCATCGACGGGGGCTATCCATATGCCGTGAGACGACAGCACCTGCATGTCGTACTTGATGTTGTGGCCGATTTTCAGGACCGATGGGTCTTCGAGAAGAACCTTCAAGCGGGCCAGGGCTTTGTTCATGGGTATCTGTTTGGGGGCATTCGCGGCGCCGTCGGCGGGGCTGTCGGTGGGGCCATCAGCGGAGCCGTCTCCCAGGTCAAGCGTTCCCTGGGCCGCCGGGGCGCTGTGGGCCAGCGGGATGTAGCAGGCCCGGCCCGGCTCATGGCAAAGGGAAATCCCGACCAGCCCGGCCCTGATTGCATCCAGCGACGTGGTTTCGGTATCGACCCCGACCACGCCTTTAATAGTGGCCTCCCCGATCCAGCGGTCCAGGTCTTTAATGTCTTGCACCAGCCGGTATTCGGTTTTTTCGGGCTTTGCTTCCGAGGGTTTTTCTTGGCTGGTTCCGTAACGGCTTTCCACTCTTTTTATCAGCGACTTGAAGTCCTGTTCGCGAAGGAAGCCGATCAAGGTTTCCAGGTCCGGATCGCGGACAACCAGATCATCAAGGGGTGTCGTCACCTCGACGTCGTCCCTGAGGGTCACAAGATCCTTGGATATGCGGGCTAGTCCTGAGTTGTCGATCAGGGACTGGCGGCGTTTGGGCTGTTTGATTTCCCGGGCCCGGGCGAGCTGGCGGTCCAGGTCGCCGTATTCTTCTATCCACTGGGCCGCCGTCTTGACCCCGATGCCTGGGACTCCGGGCACGTTGTCGGAAGAATCGCCGGCCAGGTCAAACTGTGTCGCCGCTACTTGCACGAAGCGGGCTTTCTGGATATCGACGAGGACGTATTGCTGGCCAACGTGTACGGCATCGCCAGTGCCAAGGGCAGTCACC
>JAZFTA010000277.1:0-6228 GCA_036446415.1 Rhodospirillales bacterium
TTCGGTTCTGCTGGTCCGCATAGAGCACCTGACGGCCGGGTGGATGCCGTTTGCCGCCCTGCTGGCGGTAATGGCCATCGGTTTCATTATCCTGGAAAAGGACGAGCACATGGCCCACGAGATATCGGCCAAGCTGGGCAAGATCTGGGTGTTCGCCGAGATCGTCCTGTTCACCATGGTGGGGGCCGAAGTCGATGTCAGCGTGGCGATGGATGCCGGTCTGGCCGGCGCGGCGTTGATAGGGGCCGGTCTGGTGGCCAGAAGCATAGGCACCTGGGCGTGCCTAATAGGCAGCGACCTGGATCGGGGTGAGAGGTTGTTCGTGGTGATTTCATATATCCCCAAGGCCACCGTGCAGGCGGCCATTGGCGGCGGCGCGCTGGTTGCAATGACTGCCGCCGGCATGGACACTGGGCCCGGTGAAATAATCCTGGCCGTGGCTGTCCTTAGTATACTGTTGAGTGCGCCGCTCGGCGCATGGGCCATACAGTTCACCGGTGAGCGGACCCTGAAGGTGGCGCCGCCGTCGGTCCGCGACGCCCGCGACGCCGCCATGGAAAGCGAGGGGGGTGAGACTTGAGCGGCGTCAAATCCATAGAGGTCGCCGCCGATGAGCAAGACATCAGGCTGGACCGCTGGTTCAAGCGCCATTACCCGGAACTCCCCCATGCCAGGTTGCAGAAACTGCTGCGCACCGGCCAGGTGCGCATAGACGGCAAGCGGGCCAAGGGCAATTTTAGGCTGAAAGCCGGACAAAGCGTCCGCGTTCCCCCTATGGATGATGGAGAACGGCCGACAGCCGCTTCAAGGCCGCCGCCAAAGGCCCTGGATGCGGACGAAACCGAGGCGTTGCTGTCCTCGGTCATCCACCAGGACGACCATGTCATCGTCATCAACAAGCCGTCCGGGCTGGCCGTGCAGGGCGGAAGCAAGGTCAGGAAGCATATCGATGCCATGCTTGATGCTTTTATTCCGGGTGGCGGCGAGCGTCCCAAACTGGCCCACCGGCTCGACAAGGACACTTCGGGGATTCTGGTCCTGGGGCGGACCGCTTCGGCGACGGCCAGGCTGGCCGAGGCATTCCGCTACAAGGAGGCGCAAAAACTGTACTGGGCGGTCGTCGTCGGCGCCCCCAGGCCGTCCAAGGGGCGCATAGACCTTGCCCTTTCCAAGCGGCCGGGGCCGGGAGGAGAACGCATGGCTCCCGACGGGACAGCCGGGAAACCGGCGATTACCGACTACCGGATCATAGAAAAAGCCGGCCGCAAAATCGCCTGGCTGGCCCTGCGGCCCAGAACCGGCCGCACCCACCAGCTTCGGGCCCACTGTCTGGCATTGGGAACGCCGATTCTAGGAGATGGTAAGTTTGGCGGCTCGACCTCTTTTCTTGCCGGCTTTCCAAAAAAACTTCACCTTCACGCCCGCGCCCTTCGCATACCCCATCCGGCGGGCGGTGTGTTGGAAGTTGCCGCACCCATACCCGCCCATATGCGCGAGACTTGGGAGATGCTGGATTTTGATGAAGACTACGTTGAAGCGGGCTTTTTCGATGAAGACGATTAGTTTATGATCGTAATGCCGTCTTTTATATTTGATTGTGTTGAAGATGTGTTTTTGAATTTGACGTTTTAGTGCGCTTGATTTTCTCTCTGATTTAAGCACAGGCCCTGATCCATGAGGCTGTTATTCATAGAGGACAACGAACGCCTTACCACCTTTGCAAAAAAGGGGTTGGAGAAGGAAGGCTTTACCGTCGATGTGTTCTCAACGGTGAGTGACGGCGAAGCGGCGCTGGAAACGGTTCAATATGACGCCATAATCCTTGACCTGGGTCTTCCCGACGGTGATGGACTGACCTTGCTTCGCTCGATGCGTGATAGGGGAAACGCCACGCCCGTGCTTATCCTGACGGCGCGCGACGACGTCGAGGACAGGGTCATGGGGTTGGATAGCGGCGGCGACGACTACCTTCTGAAACCTTTCGCCATGGAGGAACTCGTGGCCCGCATCCGCGCCCTGCTTCGCCGTCCGGGGGGCGCATTGGGGGTCACCCTTTCGACCGGCAACATATCCCTCGACACGATCGGCCGTGAGGTTTCGGTCAACGGCGTCCCGATTTCAATATCAAGGCGTGAAATGGCGGTGCTTGAGCAGCTGTTGCGGCGTAGCGGGAGAGTGGTGCCCAAGGACGTTCTTGAGGACAAGATTTACGGATTCGAGGAAGAGGTTTCCTCAAATTCGGTTGAAGTTCATATTTCCCGCCTTCGCAAAAGGCTGGCCAAGGCTGAAGCCTCGATCTGCATTCACACGCTGCGCGGCATAGGCTACCTGCTTTCGGAGGAGGAGCAGTGAACCGCCTTGTTCCCGCTGCTTCGCCGTGCCGCAAAATGACCCGGCATGGATAGAAATAAAATTTTCCTGCTGGCTCTCTTAATTGTCGTAAGCGTGTTCATGCTGTCGGTGGTGTGGGAGTTCGCCCTCGAAACGCCGGCTGATATTTTGTTTTTTGGCGCTGTGGAGGAAGAGCCGAATAGAGCAAAGTTCGAGAAAATATTTGGAGCCACGATTTCCGCTGCCATTGCGTTGATCATCCCGGTATTGATGTTTTTGAAATTCTCCGCCCAACAGAAGATTGTGGCCGAGGAACTGCGGGGCAACAAGGACAGGGCAAGGACGGCGGAAGAACAATTATCCGACGCCATAGATAGTATTTCGGAGGGGTTCGTCCTTTATGATTCGGATGACAGGCTGGTCCTGTGCAACAACATGTTCAGGAACCTGTACGGTTACAGCGATGACGACCTGGCTCCAGGGGTCAGGTATGAATACCTTGTCCGCCGCGATGTCGAGAACGGCATTGTCGTCGATGATAATATCGGAGGGAAAAATTATTACCAGCGGCGCATCGAATTCAGGCGCCGCCGGACGAAGGAATCCTTTGATATTAATTTGACCGACGGCAGGTGGGTGGCTATCCGCGAGAGGAAAATGGAGACCGGCGGAGTGGTCGGCATTCATGCCGATATCACCCACCTGAAGCGGGCCGAGGAGGCGATCCTCGATAGCGAGGAAAAACACCGTAATTTCGCCGCCGACGCGGCCCATGAATTGCGTACTCCCCTGGCCGTATTAAGGCTGCATCTGGATAATCTGGAAGATGAAAAAACCGCCAACGCCCTTCGCCAGGACATGGATGTCATGTCGCGCATGGTGGAACAGCTGTTGGCGGCCACCCGCCTGGACAATCTCGCCATCAACGCCGCCGATGAGGCCGATCTATTGAAGGTGTGCACCAACGTCGCCACTCATCTGGCTCCCCTGGCGGTCAAGGAAAGAAGGTCCATCGAGGTCGTTGGGGCCGAAAACCCGGTAATAGTATGGGGTAATAGCGATGCCTTGGAGCAGGCGGTCAGTAATCTGGTTGAGAACGCCATAAAGTATTCGGCCCGCCAAACCACGATTACGATCAGGGTAGGCGACGATGCCTCAATCAGCGTCATAGACAAGGGAAGGGGGGTTTCCCCCGAAATCCGCGAAGAGATATTCAAGCGCTTCCTGCGGTCCGATCAAAGGACGGGGGGAGCCGGGCTGGGCCTGTTTATCGTGCAAAGGACGGTGGAAGCCCATGGCGGGTCCATTGAAATTGACGACGCTCCCGGCGGCGGCGCGGTTTTTACCATACGTCTTACCTTGAAAGATGGGGTTTATTCCTAAAAACTCGCGCCCCGCGCTCCCCCCAACCGGCATATGTAAGGTTATTTTAAGGTTCGTGTGGTTAGGATGAATTCATGAATTTATCTATATTTTATCCAGTGAATCCGAGCCGTTGACGTGAGTAAAAAGACGGCCTAACGATCTGTTTTTAGTGCGCATATTGAAGGTTATCCGGAAAATATCGGTTTAGAGGCGCCCGGTAGCGACTATTCAATATGACGAGAATGTCGTATAATATGCTGAGAGAAAAGAGCCTGTAATTCAGGCTGTTTTCGAGGAAGCGATATCATGAAAATACGGGGCGTGGCCGTTGTCGCGTTTTGCGTTCTTTTCGTCGGCATGTATTCTTTCGGGGCCGGGGCTCAGTCCAAATGCCTGATAGTCCCCTCGGTAAGCTGGTGGGGCAACCAGAACCATGACTCTATCAGAAATTTTGTGAAGTCCAATCACGGCGGCGATTGGCGGAGTTACTCCGCCAAATGGAAAAGGCAGCATGCCAAACTGAAGAGTATCCTAGGCAAGGGCAACTCCATTGTCGCGCCGAACGGGGCGAAACTAGGTGGCGACGCGCTCTCCGCCTACATCGTAAAGGTTGGCCAACGCATCGCTGTTATCGATTGCCTGGCGGCGCAGAATACGGGCTCCGGCAAGCAGACTGCCTCCGTTCAGCGAACCGGAAAGGCGGTCAAGGGCGATCCACAGGCAGGCAAGGCAGCGGCGCTGAAAAGAGGATGCCTGGAGTGCCATGGCGATGAAGGACGTTCCAAGCGCCCGTTGGTGCCCAATCTGGCCGGGCAAAAATACCAGTATCTGGTAAAGCAGTTCCGGGCCTTCGCGGCATTGGCCAAAGGCACCGCGCCGCCTGGGTCCAAGGATGTACGCCATCATCCTCTAATGTCCAAAAAAGCCAAGACGTTGAGCCCCGCCGACATGGAGCATATCGCCGCCTACTTTGCCGGCCTATAATAATCGGCGTTTCCCATATTTTCCGCCATAGCCGGCTATCAAACCCCTCTCTTCCCCGGTTTTTATGTGATATGAACGCTCAACCGTTCGTTTGCGGGTTTCGCCGTCAACAATAAGTTTTTTGCCGCCGATGTCTTTTCATAATTCAGTGCGCTTGGCGGTTTTCGACTGCGACGGCACCCTGGTCGATTCCCAACGTTCTATCGTCGCCGCCATGCGTACGGCCTTCGGCGAGGAGGGGCTTGCCCGGCCTTCGCCCCAATCGGTGCGCCGTCAGGTCGGCCTGCCCCTTCTCGGCGCCATCGAAAACCTGTTGGAGGGAGGCGGCGCCAATACCCATGAAAGGCTTGTCGACGGCTACAACAAGGCGTTCTCAACCATCCGTAAAAACGGCGAAGCCCACGAGCCCCTTTTCCCGGGCGCCGTAGAGGTTCTCAAGACGTTGAATGACGACGGCTGGCTTTTGGGGGTGGCCACCGGAAAGTCGCGCCGGGGTCTGGTCGCCACCCTTGAGGGGCATGGCCTGCTGGATTTTTTCATGACCTTGCAAACCTCCGACATACCTCCCGGCAAGCCCCATCCGGATATGTTGTTCAGGGCCATGGACGAGGCCGGGGCAGGGGCCTCGGCGACGGTAATGGTCGGGGATACGACCTACGATGTCGAAATGGCAAAAAGCGCGGGGGCTATGGCTATTGGAGTGTCCTGGGGGTACCATGGAGGGCATGAATTGAGGGCCGCCGGGGCTCGGACGGTGATCGACGACTTCGCCCACCTGCCAAAAATTATAAATAGCTTAGTGGAGGATTGATCTATGGGCCGTATCTGGAAAATCCTTTCCGTTTGCGTGGTTCTGGTGATCGCCGTGGTGGTTTCCGGCGTCGCCGTCCTCATGTCCATGGATTTCAATGAATACCGGGGCCTTGTTTCCGAACAGGTCAAGGATTTTACGGGCCGCGACCTGGCAATAGCCGGCGAACTGAACCTCAGGATATCGCTTAGTCCGGCGCTGACCGTCGAAGGGGTTACGTTCGCCAACGCCGCTTGGGGATCGCGCCCCGAGATGGCGAAGCTGAAGCGGCTGGCGGTCGAGATCGAACTGTTGCCTTTGTTGACGGGCCAGGTGCATGTGAAACGGCTGGTTCTGGTCGGCCTAGACGCATTGCTGGAAACCGACGCCAAGGGCCGCGGCAACTGGATCTTCGATGAACAGCCTTCCGGTAAGGAGGAGGACCCGGAAGAGGCCAAGGAATCCGGTGATCTTGGCGTCCTTCCCGTTGTCCGCAAGGTGCATATCGAAGACCTTACGTTTACCTATCTGGATGGGGTTTCCAAACAACGCATGACGGCCAGTCTGGATACCCTGGAACTGGCCGCGGACGGCCTTGACAGCCCGCTTCACCTTAATCTCAAAGGCCTCTTCAACAACGTTTCCTTTTCAGCCGACGGTCAACTTGGGTCAGTCAAAAACCTTATTGAAGGAGACAAGCCGTTTCCGATTTCAATGAAAGCCGGCGCCCTGGGCGCTTCGGTTAAAATCGATGGAGC
>JAZFTA010000278.1:0-2417 GCA_036446415.1 Rhodospirillales bacterium
GGTGATATCGCCGGAGGGCTGCGCCTCGATCCTGTGGCCCGACGGCGAAAGTTCGGCCAAGGACGCCGCCGATGCCCTGAAGATGACCGCCGAAAACCTGAAGGACCTGGGGGTCATCGACGCCATAGTCCCCGAACCGCCGGGCGGGGCCCACCGCAACCCCGATGAAACCATAAAAAATGTCGCCGAGGCCGTGGAAAAGGAGCTTCAAGGACTGGAAGGCATCGAGGGCGGGGCGCTGAAGACCCGGCGCAAGGATAAGTTCCTGGAAATCGGCAACAAGGGCTTGAGTTAAAGGTACATCATGAGCGGCATACAACTGTTTACACGCAGGCGGCTGCTGGTGAGGACCGGCGGGTTGCTTGGCGCCGGTGCTTTCGCGGCGACCGCTTTTCCTTTTAATGGCTTTGCGGCGGATGACGGTTATGCCGTAAGAGGATTTTATACAAAACCAAGACAAGGGAGCGGCGAAGACGGCAAGTTGGTCGCCGTTGTTTTCGACAGGGGAGAAAAAGACATTGATGTATGGACGGATTATGTCTTTAAGGAAAGACCGCTTGGCGTCACACGCTCGATCGGTGATTTTCTGAAAAACCTGAAAGGGGAAAACAGCGGCAAACTGACCAAAATCGTCGATATGGACGAGGAAGGAAAAGCCTACACGTTGGAGGGGCTGAACGCTTATCAAAGCGGAGGTGTTTTAAACCTCAAGCCGTCGACTAAAAAGGAAAGCGGCGGCGACGGTTCGTCGGGCGGAAGCGGAGGCTCCGGCGGCGGCGATAGCGGCGGCGGCGGTGGCGGTGCTGCTGGTGGTGATTAATTTGGATTAACAACTGAAACCGGGCGTAAAGAAATAACTGACTTGGGATGGATGTAGCATAGGATAGACTTTCCTATATAAATTAGCCAAAAGTCTGATAACTAATTGGAACTATTGAAGAAAGTCCCCTTTGCAACCTTGCATTTTTTACACACTCAGCACACGCAACAAAAACAGTGTCCTAAGTAGTTGAAAACAAAGGATAAAATGACACTAACCCTGATCATCGGCAATAAGAACTATTCGTCGTGGTCGCTAAGGCCGTGGCTGGCCATGAAGCAGGCTAATATCGAATTCACCGAAAAACTGATCCCGCTGCTCGATCAAGACTGGGCCGGGGAAATAGCCAAACACTCGCCGTCGTTGAAGGTGCCGGTGCTGAAGGACGGCGGCCTTACGGTCTGGGACTCGCTGGCCATCCTCGAGTACCTGGCCGAGAAGTTTCCCGGGGCCGGGCTGTGGCCGTCCGCCGCCGAGGCCCGCGCCCAGGCCCGCGCCGTGGCGGCCGAGATGCATTCGGGGTTTTCCGAGCTTCGCTCCCATATGCCCATGAACATCAGGAAACAACTGCCCGGCAAGGGCAGGAAGGGCGGCGTCGACAAGGACATCGAGCGGGTCACCGCCATCTGGCGGGACTGCCGGCGGCGTTTCGGAGAGGGCGGCGATTTCCTGTTCGGCGGTTTCACCTGCGCCGACGCCATGTTCGCGCCGGTGGCCAGCCGGTTCAGGACCTACGCCGTGGAACTTGACGATGTGTGCCGGCCCTACGCCGAGGCCGTCCTCGCCCTGCCGGCTTTCGCCGAATGGGCCGGCGGGGCCGAACTGGAGCCCTGGACGATCGCCGCCTATGAGGTGGAATAGGGGGGAAATAAGAAAACATGGCGAGGAAAAAAGACAAGAAATTCCCGGCCCTCAATACCCAAGAGGCGGAAGAGATCGTCCGCGAACTGGGCCGGGCCCTGGACGTTCACCGCGAATGGACGATTAAATTCCGGACCATGCTGGTCTGCCGCACCAAGCCCAAGGCGGCCGATCTAAACGCCGGTTCCCACCGGAAAACCGTCTTCGGCAAATGGTATTTCGGGGGCGTCAATCCCAACCTGCGCGACCATCCAAACTTCAAGGTGGTCGGCAAGAACTCCAGGCTTATGCATGACGCGGCCCGCCGCCTGGCCCGCCTGGTCCTCGACGACGCGGACATAAAGCCCGCCCAGTACCAGACATTCATCAAGAGCAACGACCGTTTCCAGCGCAGCGTCCGCAAGCTTCTTAGCGAGGCCTGGGACTTCCTGCGCTTCACCGATCCCCTTACCGGCGTGATGACCCGCGCCACCATGAAGCCGCGCCTCGAGGCGGAACAGGAACGGAGCCGGCGCACCGGCCAGCCCTGCGCCGTCGCCATGATGGACCTGGACCGCTTCAAGAAGGTCAACGACACCCACGGCCACCGGGCCGGCGACAGGGTCCTGAAGGCGATAGCCGGATACGCCCACGACAACCTGCGCCGTTACGACCAGGTCTTCCGCTATGGCGGCGAGGAGTTCGTGTTGCTGCTTCCCAACACCACCATTATCAACGCCAAGAGGGTGCTGGACCG
>JAZFTA010000279.1:0-9387 GCA_036446415.1 Rhodospirillales bacterium
ATCATTCTTCAGCGCCGCCTTCATGCGCTCCTACCTGGAGCACGAAATGCACCCCGGACAGGTCCTGGCCGAAACATACAGGACCCTGGTCCCCGGCGGCGTCGTCCTGATCAAGGTTCCCAACTTCGCCAGCCTGAACAGGATAATCATGGGCAAGAGATGGTGCGGTTTCCGCTATCCCGACCATCTCAACTATTTCACGCCTGGGACCATGTCGGAAATGGCCAAGCGTTGCGGGTTTAAGGTTCACTTCCCCTTGTTCGGGCGTATTCCAACCAACGACAACATGCACGTTGTCCTGAAAAAGCCCGTTTAAGGATTCGAGCTAGGTTTCCAGTGTTTCGCGAAGCGACGGCCGGGCCAGATAGGCGAGCAGCTTGGCCTCGCGCCGGCCGCGGCTGACGCTGTCGAGAATCAGCCCGCAGGTAAGCGAAACGAAGGCCAGGATCATGATGCCGGTGCTCAGGATTGCGGTCGGGAACCTGGGCACCAGCCCGGTTTCCAGATAGGTGACCAGCAGGGGCGCCGCCAGAACGACGGAGACCGCGGCCAGCAACAAGGACATCAACGAAAAGAACAACAGCGGCCGGTTCTCCTTGAACAGCATAAATATGGCGCCGAGAATCCTCAGCCCGTCGCGGTAGCTTCCCAGCTTGCTGCTCGATCCCTCGGGCCGCGACTTATAAGGCGTTTGCAGCTCACCCACCGGCAGGCCCAGGTCAAGGCAATGCACACTAAGTTCGGTCTCGATCTCGAACCCGGAAGAAATGGCCGGGAACGATTTGACGAAACGCCTGGAAAAAACCCGGTATCCGGAAAGGATGTCGGTGAACCGCTGGCCGAACAACAAGGCCACGTTGCGGGTGAACAGCCAGTTCCCGAAACGGTGGCCCGGGCGGTAAGGGCCGCCATTGGGGCCGCCTTCGCCGCCGTCCATCTCGACGCGGGTTCCGACCACCATGTCCAGGTTGGAGCCGACCAAAAGGTCTATCATCTTAGGCGCCTTGGCGGCGTCGTAGGTGCCGTCGCCGTCGGCCATGACGTAAACGTCGGCGTCGATGTCGGCGAACATCCGGCGCACCACGTTGCCCTTGCCCTGGCGCGGCTCGGCGCGGACCATGGCGCCGGCCCCGGCAGCCTCTTCGGCGGTGCGGTCGGTGGAGTTGTTGTCGTAAACATAGATGTCGCAATCGCCAAGCGCCTCGCGGAAATCGCCGACCACCGCGCCGATCGTCACTTCCTCGTTGTAACAGGGCAGGAGAACGGCGATCTTCGGCTGCCTCATAGTATCCTCATGGCTTTAATTCCTTGCGGGGCCGGTGTCGTTTCTGCTTTGAAGTCATAACTTTTTTACGTTGGGGATGGTAGTTTCTTGTGACATGTAAAAGATCGGGGAAAGGGACGGGCATTGAGAAAGCGGGTCTTGGACAAGGGATGGAGGGATTTCGACGCTTGGTGCGCGCGGCGCCGGGTAAAGGCCCTGCCGGCCCATCCGTGGACCGTCGCCGCCTATCTGAGATGGCGCGAATCCCGCTATCGCAGCCCCGACATCGAGTCCGCCGTCAAGGCCATAGCGCGGGGCCATTTGCTGAACTCGGCGCAATCTCCCGACAGGCACCCGACGGTCAAGCGTACGATCAGGATGATCGAGGCCAGGGCCCACACCCGCTCCAACCGCGCCGCCCTGTTCCTGGACGAGGATTTCGTGGAGGGGGGAGCCGCCCATTCCAAGGGAACGGCCCGGCGTCCAGGCGGCCAAGAACCGCAACCGAAAGACACGAACAAGCGCCGGACGCGTATTATGAACGTAACCCCGCGTCTGGTTCCGCGCCGCCCGTCAGGGTCTTAGTTGCTTCAGCCGGCCGGCGAGGCGGCGTCGTTGTTTTCCGCCGCCGCCGCTGCTTGTTGTTGCTTGTTCAGCATGGCTATGGTCCTGTTTTTCCTGCGCTGAACCACGCTTTCATTGATGTTCCAGATAATCAGGATGGCCGCCAGGCCAATGGACAGTACAAGCCATGTCAGCCCCGTAGCGTCATCTCCCTCCTTGGGGGCGGGGACCCTGGCCGCCGTCTTCTCTTCCTTGATCTCCTCAAGTCCGGCCTCCTCAAGGCCGGCTTCCTCCTTGGGGTCCGTCTGGAGCGGTTTTGCCATCGCCACCGCCGGGCCGGGGATGGTCAGGGTCCGGGCGATGGAAAACCGTTCGGGGCCGCGGTGTCCTTTTTCGCGGATCACGACGGCCTCGCCGCGATAGACGCCGGGCCGCCATTGCGGCGCTTTTAAGGGCTTGCCGGCGTACACGAAGCGCCGGGCCTGGTTTTTTTTCAAGACTTCGCTGTGACGCACTATTTCCCCGCCGCCGGGGCCGGTGACGGTGATGGTCAGCCGGTCGCCCTTGCGGACCTGGAAAATGTCGGCCCAAAAGATCAGGGCCTTCGATTCGGGGGGCAGGGTTTCGGCGTAAAGGCGGCCCCGCCGGGCTTCCCTGGGCTTGGGTATGTTGCCGGCGAAGCCGGCGATATAAGGGGCGGTCGGCCTATATGGCAGCTTGGCCAGCACCTCTTTTTTCCACAGCTGGCTCTCGCCTGTCTCGCAGATGGTTTTAGGGTTCAGGCCGACGAAGGGATCGACTATTTTGTTGTCTTTCTTCACCTGGAAATGAAGGTGGGGGAACGCGGTCAAGCCGGAATGCCCGACCATGCCTATGACCTGTCCGGCCGTTACCCGGTCGCCTTTCCCGACGGCGACGCTGCCCCGGCGCATGTGGCAGTACTGGGTGGTCCAGCCGTCGGGATGTTCGACCACGACGCCGTTGCCGCATTCCTTGCCCTTTACCGAGCCGGGGCCGCCGGCCTCCCTGATGTTTATGTCGGCCATGCCGTCCCGCACCCCCAGCACCACCCCGCCCGCCGCCGCCATCACCTTGACGCCCTGGCTTAGGGCCGGCCAGCCGGGGATGGCGATGTCGGTGCCTTTGTGCCGGTTGCCCGGCGGCGCGTTGTAGGTGGCCATGCCGCAGGCGTAATCGAGGACCTTTTCGCTGGGGTCGTGGTCCACGTAGTTGACCAGCCAGCAATCCTTGCCCGGCTCGCACCCTAGGGGCAGGACGAATTCCGGCGGCTCGGCGGAAGCCGGGGCGCCGCCCGCCAGGATCCAGACCGCCGCCAGGACAAAAACAAATGTTTTGAGGCCGGCGGCCGCCCCCGCCGGGCCGGGACTGGGCCGATTAAGGGTTTTCATGCTCTATCTATACCAACCGCGGGGGCGAATTGAAACTAGCGGCCTGCATCAAACAAGGACGGGGTGCCTGATAGGGGAAGTTCGGGCCGTCTTTCCCCTTGACCCGCCCAAGGGGCGCTGACACTTTCCCCGCTATGCAGATATTCCGCCATTACCAGAACCTGCCTGAAGAGGTCCGGGGCGCGGCGGTCGCCATCGGCAACTTCGACGGCGTTCACAAGGGCCACCAGGAGGTGATCGGCGAGGCCGGGCGCATCGCAAGGGCCTCGGGCATTCCGTGGACGGCGCTCACCTTCGAGCCCCACCCACGCACCCTGTTTAACCCTTCGGCCACCCCTTTCAGGCTGACCCCCTTCCGTATCAAGGCCCGCCATGTCGAGGCCCTGGGCGCCGACATAATGATCGTTCTCCATTTCGACGAGGCTTTCTCGCGGCTGACGGCCCATGAGTTTATACGCCAGGTGATCATCGAGGGGCTGGCCCCGCACCATGTGGTGTCGGGCTACGACTTCGCTTTCGGCCACAAGCGCCGGGGCGACTGCGAACTGCTGCTTCACGTCGGCAAGGAGGAAGGGTTCGGCTTCACTTGCGTCAGCGCCGGCCTCGACGAGGCCGGCGAGCCCTATTCCTCGTCGAGGGTCCGCGAGCTTCTCCTCGGCGCCGACCCCAGGGGGGCCGCCAGCCTGCTCGGCCGGCCCTTCGAGATCGAGGGCCGCATCGAGCATGGCGACGAGCGCGGCCACGCCATCGGCTGCCCCACCGCCAACCTCCATCTCGACGAATACCTGAGGCCCGCCAAGGGCGTTTACGCGATCCGCGCCGGCATCGACAGGGGCCCCCAAACGGAGTGGATGGACGGCGTCGCCAATCTCGGCCGGCGCCCCACCTTCGCCGGCGGCGACGTGATCCTGGAAGCCCACCTTTTCGATTTCGACGGCGATCTCTACGGCCAACATCTCAGGGTGGCGCTGATCGAGTATTTGCGCTGGGAAAAGAAGTTTGACGGGATAGAGGATTTAAAGGCACAAATCGTCATCGACAGCCAACAGGCGCGGCGGATTTTAGACCAAGAGCGAACCAAAGGATGACCGTGGATTACAAATCGACGCTTTTTTTGCCCAGGACCGATTTCCCGATGAAGGCCGGGCTGACCCGTCGCGAGCCGGAAACCCTGGAGCGTTGGGAGAAAATGGGCCTCTACGCCCGCCAGCGCGAGGATTCGCACGGCCGTGAGAAGTTCATCCTTCACGACGGCCCGCCTTACGCCAACGGCCATCTCCACATCGGCCACGCCCTGAACAAGATATTGAAGGACGTGATCGTGCGCTCCAGGCAGATGCTGGGCTACGATTCCAACTACGTGCCGGGGTGGGACTGCCACGGCCTGCCCCTCGAGTGGAAGATAGAGGAAAAATACCGCGAGGCCGGCAAGGACAAGGATAATGTGCCGATCATCGATTTCCGCCTTGAGTGCCGCCAGTTCGCCGACAAGTGGATCGGCGTCCAGAGGGACGAGTTCAAGCGCCTTGGCGTCATCGGCGACTGGGACAACCCCTACACCACCATGACCTACGCCGCCGAGGCCCAGATCGTCCGCGAGTTGGGCAAGTTCCTGATGAACGGCTCCCTTTACAAGGGGGCCAAGCCGGTGTTGTGGTCGGTGGTCGAGAAGACCGCCCTGGCCGAGGCCGAGGTCGAATACCACGATCACACCTCGACCACCATCTGGGTCAGGTTCCCGGTGGAAAAGGCGTCGGCGCCGGAATTGGAGAACGCCTCGGTGGTTATCTGGACCACCACGCCGTGGACCATCCCCGGCAACCGGGCCGTGGCCTACGGGCCGGACATCGACTATGTGGTGGTCGAGGTCGAAAAGGCCGGCGGAGAAGGCGCCGCCAAGCCGGGCGACAGGCTGGTTTTCGCTGCAACGCTCGCCGCCGAGGTTTGCGCCGCGGGGGGGATCACCAGCCACAAGATAGTCCACCGCCTGAAAGGTTCCGCCCTGGCCGGGACTCTCTGCAATCACCCCTTCCACGGCCAGGGCTACGATTTCGAGGTGCCGGCGTTGCCTGCCGACTTCGTCGATGTTGAGACCGGCACCGGCTTCGTCCATATCGCGCCGGGCCATGGCGCCGACGACTGGGAACTGGGCGTCAGACACGGCATTGCCGTACCCGATACCGTCGGCGGCGACGGGTTGTTTTTCGAAGACGTGCCGCTGTTCGCTGGCCGGCACGTGTTCAAGGTCAACCCGGAGGTGGTGGAGGCTCTAAAAGGTTGCGGCGCCCTGCTGGCTTCGGGCACCCTGGTCCACTCCTATCCCCATTCATGGCGCTCCAAGGCGCCGCTGATCTTCCGCAACACCGCCCAGTGGTTCATATCAATGGACAAGACCGGGCTTCGCGAGGCGGCCCTCAAGGCGATCGACGAGACCGGGTTCTATCCGGCGTCGGGCAAGAAGCGCCTCAAGGGCATGATCGAGACCCGGCCCGACTGGTGCGTTTCCAGGCAACGGGCCTGGGGGGTACCGATCACCGTCTTCGTCGACCACGAGAGCGGCGAGCCGTTGCGCGACGAGAAGGTATTTGAGAGAATCGTCGAGGCCATAGAGGCCGAAGGGGCCGACGCCTGGTTCGATTCCGACCCGTCGCGCTTCCTCGGCGACGGCTATGACGCCAAGGACTACCACCAGGTCATGGATATCCTTGACGTATGGTTCGATTCCGGATCGACCCACTCTTTCGTGCTGGAGGCCCGCGACGATCTCAAATGGCCGGCCTCTCTTTACCTGGAAGGCTCCGACCAGCACCGCGGCTGGTTCCATTCGTCGCTGCTTGAATCCTGCGGAACCCGCGGCCGGGCGCCCTACGAGGCGGTCCTGACCCATGGCTTCGTAATGGGCGGGGACGGCCAGAAGATGTCAAAATCCCTGGGCAACATCGTCTCCCCCCAGGAAGTGGTTGACCAGCACGGGGCCGACATACTGAGATTGTGGGTGGTCGGTTCCGACTATTCGGAAGACCTTAGGATCGGCCCCGAGATTCTTAAACAGCACGCCGACATCTACCGCCGCCTGCGCAATACGCTCCGCTTCCTGCTCGGCAACCTCAACGGTTTCGATGGTGCAGAGCGCCTTGAGGTGAGCGAAATGCCGGAACTGGAACGCTGGGTCCTGCACCGGGTGTGGGAGCTGGACGGCCATATCAGGGGGGCCTGCGCCGAATTCCATTTCCATCCCCTGTTCGTCGAGCTGCACAATTTCTGCGCCATCGAGCTGTCGGCCTTTTATTTCGATATCCGCAAAGACGCCCTCTATTGCGACCGCGCCGATTCCAACGTCCGGCGCGGCGTGCGCTCGGTTCTCGACATCCTGTTCAATCATCTCACCGCCTGGCTGGCCCCGTTCATATGTTTTACGGCGGAGGAGGCGTGGCTGGCCCGCAACCCCGGAGATGGGGAAAGCGTCCATCTGCGGCAGTTCCCGGAAATTCCGCGAGAGTGGCGCGACGACGCCCTGGCGGAAAAATGGAAGACGGTGCGCGAGGTGCGCGGGGCGGTTACGGCTGCTCTCGAAGTGGCCCGCGCCGAGAAGCGCATCGGCTCCAGCCTGCAGGCTCATCCGGTGGTTTACGCCGATGGGAATTACCGGGCCGCCATGGAAGGGCTTGACATGGCGGAACTGTTCATCACCTCGGGCGTCCATTTCGAAGACGGCAACGGCTTGGAGGTGGTCGTCAATAAAGCCGAGGGCGAGAAGTGCCAGCGCTGCTGGAAGGTGCTCGGCGAGGTGGGAGAAGACCAAGAGTACCCGGACATCTGCCGGCGCTGCGCCGATGCCGTGCGCCACGTTGCGGCGGATGACTGAGGGAGCGGCGCCGAAAATGAAGATGTCCGCCTTCACGCGGTCCGGCCTGATCGCGGCGGCGGCGGTCGTGGCCTTAGATCAGGCCACCAAATGGTGGGTTGTCGAAAATGTCATGCAGCCGCCGCGGGTCATTCCGGTCACTTCGTTTTTCAATCTGGTCATGGGCTGGAACCGTGGCGTCAGCTTCGGACTTTTCAACAACTCTTCGGACATAAACGCCTGGATTTTTACCGTCCTCGCCCTGCTCGTCGTCGCCGTCCTCATGGTCTGGATTTATCGGGTCAAGGCGATGCTGACGGCCCTGGCCATCGGCCTGGTCATCGGCGGGGCGCTTGGCAACGTGGTGGATCGGCTGCGTTTCGGGGCGGTCGCCGATTTTCTCGACTTCCATTTGGCCGGCTATCATTGGCCGGCTTTCAACGTCGCCGACGCCTCAATCACCGTCGGGGCGGTGGTTCTTGTTCTAGAGTCCTTGTTTGGCGGCGAAGAAAAGCCTAAATAAATGGTCCGGGGAAACATTGGAAGAAGGGCAATGAGCAGGATTTTAAGGGCCTTGATCCTGATTGTGGCGGTTTCGGCGGTTGTTGGTTGCGAGCAGTCCCGCGATTTGCTTGGCCTGAACAAGGAAGCGCCCGACGAATTCGCCGTCTATTCCCGCGCTCCATTGAGCATGCCGCCCGATTACACGCTGTATCCTCCGGCCCCGGGGACGACCCGGCCCCAGGAAACCAGCCCCCGCGAAGAGGCCGAAAAGGCTATAGGGGATATAAGCAGTTCACCGAAAGGCGAGGCCGGGCGGCCGGCCCCTTCGGTTGCCAACAGCCCCGGCATAGAGGCCCTTCTAAGGCGCACCGGGGGAATGGACGCCGATCACTCCATCCGTTCAACCATCAACCGGGAAACCACGATCCTGGCCGAGGAAGACCAGTCCCTGACCGACATGTTCCTTTTCTGGGGAACCCCCAACGAATACGGCTCCGTCGTCGATCCCACCAAGGAAACCAAGCGCATCCAGCAGAACCAAGCCCTGGGCCGCCCCCTCACCGAGGGCGAGGTGCCGACCATCGAACGCAAGCGCAAGGCGCTGCTTGAGGATGTCTTCAATTAAAACCAAAACATGATGTGCAGCCAAAACATTATGTGCGGGCTGAAGCTGTTTCGGTCGCCGCCTGTACTAGTCGCGGCCTTGCTGCTTTTATTGGCGGTTTCGGGCCGCACCGCCGACGGCGGGGTGTTCAATCCCCAGACCTTCGAGCTGGCCAACGGGATGCAGGTGGTGGTGGTGCCCAATCACCGGGTTCCGGTGGTCACCCACATGGTCTGGTACAAGGCCGGCTCAGCCGACGATCCGCCGGGGAAATCGGGCATAGCCCATTTGCTCGAACACCTGATGTTCAAGGGGACCAACAAGCTGAAACCGGGCGAGTTCTCGGAGATCCTGGCCCGCAACGGCGGCCAGGAGAACGCCTTCACCTCACGGGATTACACCGCATACTACCAAAGCGTGGCCGTCGACCGCCTTGAACTGGTGATGGAGATGGAGGCCGACCGCATGACCAATCTGGTGCTTGGCGGGGAAGACGTGGAAACGGAAAAGCGGGTCATCCTGGAGGAGCGCCGCCAGCGCACCGACAACAACCCCGGGAGCATCCTCGCCGAGCATCTCAGCGCCGCCCTTTTCCTCAATCATCCCTACCGCCGCCCGATCATCGGCTGGCAGCACGAAATAGAGGGACTGACCCTGGCCGACGCCCTTTCCTTCTACCGGCGCTGGTACGCCCCCAACAACGCCATCCTGACCGTCGCCGGCGACATTACGGCGGAAGAGCTGCGCCCATTGGCGGAAAAGTATTACGGCCGGATTCCATCGGTCCCGGCGGTTGCCAGGTCGCGCCCCACAGAGCCGCCGCACCGGGCCGCCCGCCAGGTGGTCCTTAGTGACGAAAGGGTGCGCCAGCCGACATGGAGCCGGACCTTCCTGGCCCCCAGCTACACCCATGGCGCCGCCGAGCACGCATACCCCCTGGAGGTGCTGTCGGAAATCCTCGGCGGCGGGGCGACCACCAGGCTGTATCGGACCCTGGTGGTGGAGAGGAAGCTGGCCATCTCGGCCGGCGCCTCGTACAGCCCCGACAGCCTGGGCCCAACCGGGTTCGCCTTCTACGCCAGCCCCCAAACGGGAGTTTCGGTGGACCGGATAGAGCGGGAAATGGAATTGGAAATAGCCCGGCTTTTAAAGGACGGCGTGAGCCGGGAAGAACTGGACCGGGCCAAGCGCGGCCTGC
>JAZFTA010000280.1:0-2613 GCA_036446415.1 Rhodospirillales bacterium
TCGCTGGGCCTGGCGCCCATGCTGGTGAAACAGATTTTCGAGGTGATAGAGGAAATCAACCGGACTGAGAACGTAACCGTGTTCCTGGTCGAACAGAACGCTTATCACGCGCTGAAACTGGCGAATCGGGGGTACGTCATGGTCAACGGCAAGATTTCGCTGAGCGGGTCAGGCGAGGAACTACTCAACAATCCTGAAATCCGCGCCGCTTACCTGGAAGGCGCATAAGAGGTAAGGGATGCAGGACATTCTCGGAACCACCTTCGGCGTTTTCGTATTCATTACTTTTTTCGTAATGGGTTTCGCCGCCTACATGACCGGCCAGGCCCTGGCCAACACATGGAAGCCGCTTTGGCAGCTGCTGGTTTATTGCGCGCTTTTAGGCTTAGCCGACCGGTTCCTTACCTTCGCCCTGTTCGAAGGTGAACTGCTGTCCCTTACCGGCTACATAATCGACACTTTCGTCCTGACCGGAATGGCTGTGTTCGCGTTCCGCCTGAACCGGACCAATAAAATGGTCAGCCAATATCCCTGGCTTTACGAGAGAAGCAGCCTTTTCACATGGCGCGATAGGATATAATCGCCCGCGGCATAAAAAAAATAATATAATCCAATTGTTACAATCGCTTTAATTTTGTTACAATCCGTACGCTTTGATATTTGAATGCCCCGCTATTACAGCCGGGCATGTTCTGGGTAAACGGTTGTCCGGAAAAAGCCGGGAGCCGAAAAAAATTTTCACATGGGAGGAGTTATTAAGTATGCGACACCTTAAAACCGCGATCTTGACCGCGGCCGCCCTGTCGTTGACGGGAATCACCACGGCCAAGGCCGATATCAAAATCGCCACCGCCGGCCCGATGACCGGACAGTACGCCTCGTTCGGCGAACAGATGAGGCGCGGCGCCGAAATGGCCGTCGCCGACCTCAACGCCAAGGGCGGAGTCCTGGGCCAGAAACTGCAACTGTCCATCGGCGACGACGCATGCGACCCCAAAGAGGCCGTCGCCGTCGCCAACACGATGGTCAGTGACGGGGTCATCTTCATGGCTGGGCATTTCTGCTCCGGCTCGTCAATCCCGGCATCCAAGGTCTACACCGAGGAAGGCATTCTCCAGATCTCGCCGGCCTCGACCAACCCCAAGCTGACCGAGGAAGGCGGCGACAACGTGTTCCGCACCTGCGGCCGTGACGACCAGCAGGGCGAAGTCGCCGGCAATTACCTGGCCGACAAGTTCGGTTCCAAGAAGATCGCCATAATTCACGACAAGACCGCTTATGGTAAGGGCCTGGCCGACGAGACCAAGAAACAGATTAACAAGCGCGGTCTCAAGGAGGTCATGTACGAAGCCATCACCGCCGGCGAGAAGGACTACAACGCCCTGGTCACCAAGATGAAGGCCGCGGGAGTCGACGTCGTATACCTGGGCGGCTATCACACCGAAGCCGGACTTATAGTCCGCCAGGCCCGCGAGCAGGGCTACGACGTGCAACTGGTCTCCGGCGACGCCCTGGTCACCGACGAATACTGGAAGATCACCGGCCCCGCCGGCGAGGGCACCCTGATGACCTTCAGCCCCGACCCCCGCAAGAACCCGGTGGCCGCCAAGGTGGTCAAAAAGTTCCGTGACGGCGGCTACGAGCCGGAGGGATATACTCTCTATACCTACGGCGCCATCCAGGCATGGGCCCTGGCCGTTGAGAAGGCCGGCTCCACCGATCTCGAGAAGGTTATCGCCTCGTTGCGCAAGAACAAGTTTGAAACCGTTCTCGGCAAAATCGGCTTCGATATGAAGGGCGACGTCACCGCCCCCGGTTACGTCTTCTACGAATGGAAGAACGGCACCTACGACTACGTCAAGTAGCCGGCAATAGACTTTCACTACAACACCGGCCCGGCGTCCAATAGCGGACGCCGGGCCTTTTTTTGGCGCTTTGCTGGTATTCGATCCGGATTAACGCCATTATCCAGGCCATGAAAAAAGATACCCGCCTAACCACATCGGGCCGCCGTCCCGAAGAAAACCACGGCATCGTCAACCCGCCGGTCTATCACGCCTCGACGATCATTCGTCCCAGCGTGGAAGCTTACGAAAAGGCCGAGAAGACCCCCTTCGACGGCGTCTACTACGGACTTCACGGCACCCCGACCACCTTCGCCTTCGAAGAGGCAGTGGCGGCACTCGAGGGCGGATATCGTTGCATCGCCACATGCTCCGGGCTGGCCGCCATCACCGGCTCGTTGCTGGCCTTCCTCAAGGCGGGAGATCACCTGCTGATGGTGGACTCCGCCTACGGTCCGACACGCAGGATGTGCGACAGCCTGCTAGCCGGATTCGGGGTCGAAACAACCTACTACGACCCCCTGATAGGTGGCGGCATCGAGGCGCGGATGCGGCCTGAAACCAAGGTGGTTTTCGTCGAATCCCCGGGGTCGCTTACCTTCGAGGTCCAGGACGTCGCCGCCATCGCCAAGGCGGCGCATGACGGGAGCGCCATCGTCATCATGGACAACACCTGGAGCGCCGGGCTTTATTTCGAGCCCTTCGAGCACGGCGTCGACGTTTCCATCCAGGCCGCGACCAAGTACATCGGCGGCCATTCCGACCTGAT
>JAZFTA010000281.1:0-5036 GCA_036446415.1 Rhodospirillales bacterium
TGCCATCTGAACCTGCTTTAGATGAAGGGCATGGGCAGGAGGTATCCGAAAGCCCCGATGTCGGCGCACCAGGCTCTGATGGAGAGATGCCGGCCGATTCAGAAATCAGTGAAACGAACAATTCCCGGAATATTGAAACGGAGCAGGTTGACACCGTGGAAGACCAGGATGGCTCGGAAGTCCCGGAAGGTGGAGAAGATACCCTAAGTGATGCTTCCGCCAATGATGCATCCATGCCATCTCGGGAGCCGGAAGCTGAAGCCGCCGCCGATTCAGATGCCGCCCCGGCCGAAGAAAAAGAGCCGGAAGTCGCACAAAGCACGGACGAAGATCAAGCCGATGGGGATGATATCTCCGCTCCTTCTACAGGCCGATCATCCGGGGAAATACCCGATGAAGGTGAACAGGTTCAGTCGTTCGCTCCTACCCAGTCGGGATCGTTGGTGGAAGAACAAGTAGAAAGCGGACCCGATGGCGCTCTTTCCCCGGTTCCATTGGAAAATGCCGATGCCGCCGCCGATGCCGCCGCCGATGCCGCCGCCGATGCCGCCGCCGCCGGGCAACAAAGCGCCGCCGTTAGCAGTGCGTCCCCGGATTTTTCAGGTGAAATTTCCTCAGGCCGCGTTTATGGCCTGGAAAACGAGAACGCGCGAATTATCGTGCGGGCTAAATCCAGCAGCTGGATCCAGGTCCGTGACGATATTGCCAATCAATTACTGCTGACCCGCCTGCTAAGGAGTGGCGACAGCTACCGTGTCCCGGACCGTCCGGGGCTTAAGCTTCTTACCGGCAACGCGGGGGCCTTGGAAATACTGATCGACGGAGAAATAGTTCCGTCCATTGGGGGGGCCGGCATGGTGCGCCGCGGCGTGGCATTGGATGTTGACCGCCTTCGTGAAGGGTCGGCGGTTATCGAGTGAATAGCCTTTGATTCCGCTGTCCTGTACTAGTGGATAAAATTAACCGTGATTGAGCGCCCATGAAACTCAGCCCGTACCACCATATTGAACGCCGCAAAAGCCGGCAAATTCATGTCGGGAATGTGGCCGTTGGCGGGGATGCGCAGATCAGCGTGCAATCCATGACCAATACCCTGACCACCGATATAGCCGCAACCGTGTCTCAGGTGCGCTCTTTGGAAGAGGCCGGAGCCGATATTGTCAGGATATCGTGTCCCGACGGCGAATCGACCGCTGCGCTGAAGAGCATCATCAGCCAGGTGGATGCGCCTATTGTCGCCGATATACATTTCAATCACCGCCACGCTATCGAAGCGGCCAAGGCCGGCGCCGCGTGCCTGCGCATAAACCCCGGCAACATAGGCTCCACCGAACGCATCCGTGAAGTCATAAACGCCGCGAAGGATAATGGGTGCTCCATGCGTATTGGCGTCAATGCCGGCAGCCTGGAGAAAGAGCTTCTTGAAAAATACAAGGAGCCATGCCCCGAGGCGATGGTTGAAAGCGCCCTGAATCACGCCAGGATTCTGGAGGACAACGATTTTTCCGAATTCAAAATAAGCGTCAAGGCCTCAAACGTGTTCCTTGCGGTCGCCTCCTATCGCGGCCTTGCGGCGGCCTGCGATTATCCTTTGCATCTCGGCATTACCGAGGCCGGAGGGCTGAGATCGGGAACGGTGGCTTCTTCCATTGGATTGGGCGCGCTGTTGTGGGATGGTATCGGCGATACGATCCGCGTGTCGCTGTCGGCCGATCCCGTTGAAGAAGTCAAAGTAGGGTTCGATATGCTCAAATCCCTTGATTTGCGCCATCGCGGGGTTCGTGTAATTTCATGTCCTTCCTGCGCCCGGCAGGGATTTGACGTGATAAAGACGGTTATTGAACTTGAAAACAGGCTTGCTCATATAGACGTTCCGATTACCCTTTCGATTATCGGGTGCGTGGTCAACGGCCCGGGCGAGGCGCGTGAAACGGATATAGGGCTGACCGGCGGCGGCGAAGGCAGCCACATGGTTTACATTGGCGGCGTTACGGACCACAAGACGGACGACGCAACATTGATTGACCATATCGTTGAACTTGTTGAAAACAAGGCCGATGAGATTAAGTCGGCCAATGTTGAGGATGGGGAACGGCCGGTCTCGGCCGCCGCCCGTTAGGACAGGATTTTAGGCAGCCATGAAATCTCTAAAGCCGGTCCGCGGCACCCATGATGTGTTACCTGAGGAAATGTTGCGCCACCGCCATGTCGAGTCGAAGATGTGTGAAATCGCGTCTCTTTACGGGTATGGCGAGATATCGACCCCGATTTTCGAATTCACCGAAGTTTTTGCCCGCACGCTTGGAGATACTTCCGATGTTGTAACAAAGGAAATGTATACCTTTGACGACAAGGGCGGCGACAGCATCACTCTTCGTCCGGAAAACACCGCCGGCGTTGCCCGCGCCTTTATCTCCAATGGCATGACCCATAGTTTGCCGCTTAAGCTTTTCTACCGGGGGCCCATGTTCAGATACGAACGCCCGCAGAAAGGCCGCCAGCGCCAGTTCAATCAGGTGGGTGCCGAACTAATTGGGGCGCCCCGGTATCTGGCCGACGTGGAGGTCGTTGCCCTTGCCGATCATTTCCTCGATGCCTTGGGGATCAAGAGCAAGGTAACTCTTGAGATCAATACCCTGGGCGATAGTGAAAGCCGCATGGCCTATCGGGGCGAGTTGGTCGAATACCTGAATGGTTTTAAGGGAAAGCTGTCCAGTGACAGCCTGGAAAGGCTTGAGAAAAATCCCTTGAGAATCCTCGATTCCAAGGATCAAGGCGATAAATCGGTTGTTGCCGGCGCCCCCCTGATGGCCGACAGCTTGAGCGACGGCTCCAGGAAATATTTCGATGATCTGCTGACCGGCCTTGAATCGATAGGGGTAACGTACCGTGTCAATCCCAAATTGGTTCGCGGGCTTGATTATTACTGCCATAGTATTTTCGAATTCACTACCGATCGTCTTGGCGCCCAGGGGGCGGTGGTGGCGGGCGGCCGCTACGACGGCCTGATCGAACAGATGGGCGGGCCCCCAACCCCCGGGACCGGATGGGCCGCCGGGGTTGAGAGATTGGCGATGCTGGTCGATACTCCCCTTAACCCGCCACGGCCGATCGTGATTGTGCCGGTAAGCGACGCCCAGGAAAAGGTGGCGCTAACCATTACCCAAAAGCTGCGCCGGGCCGGATTTACGGTTGAACTCGGTTTTTCCGGAAACATGGGAAAGCGGATGAAACGGGCGAACAGGATGGGGGCCTCGGCTGTTGTGCTGTTGGGAGAAGACGAAATATCCCGCGATGCCGCTACCGTGCGGAACATGGAATCTGGTGAGCAGGTGGAAGTGCCGCTGGCGGTTCTCGAGGACCACCTGTCCCTCTACCATTAGCTTCGGTCATGGCTGAAACCTTTTTTGCAAAGGGCCGGCCGCTTGTTGTCGGCGCTAATCACCGGTCAAGTTCGATGATGTTGCGCGACCGCCTTTTTGTCGAGGACGCCGAGGTGCCTTCGTTTCTTGAACGGTTGCGCCAATCGGGAATCAGACAGGCGCTTGTCCTCTCCACATGTGACAGGGTGGAAATGCAGGCCATACACGCCGATCATGATTGGGCGATTGAAAACATTATTTCCATAATGGCGGAGCATGCAGGCTTAAGTTCGGCGGATTTGGATGGACAGGTCTACACACTCAGCGGCGAGGACGCGGTGCGCCAGATTTTTTCGGTTCCCTCTTCCCTGGACAGTCTGATGATCGGCGAACCCCAGGTTTTCGGCCAGGTCAAGGCGGCCCATAGGATGGCCCGCCAAGCCGGAATGGTGGGTCCTGAACTGGAGGCGATTCTGCAGACTGCATACGAGACCGCAAAGCGGGTGCGCAACGAGACCGCGATAGGGCAAAAACCGGTTTCCATGGCCACGGTGGCGGCCCAGTTGGCCAGTGATCTGCATGGCGATTTGAATACCCGCAACGGACTGTTGATCGGGGTGGGTGATATGGGGAAACTGGTTGCTACCAGCCTTGTTTCGGCCGGGCTTGGCCATTTGACCGTGACCCACCCCAAGGAAGCCCGCGCCGAATCATTGGCTAAAACCCTGAACTGCCACGTTGCCCCCTTTGATTCCTTGTCCGGGTTGTTGACGGATGCCGATATTGTTTTGGCCTCAATGGGAACGCGCCGTTATGTTTTGACCGCCGACATGGTCACTTCAAGCCTGCGGGCCCGGCGCCATAAACCGATATTTCTTGTCGACGCCGCGATGCCATGCGATATCGAGCCGGCGGTAAACCGTATCGAGGAAGCGTTTCTCTACGATCTTAACGATCTGGAGCGGGTGGCCATGGAAGGGCGCACCACACGCGAGGGGGAAGCGTCATCGGCGAAAAGAATTATCGATGCGGATGTAGAAGCATTTTTACGCGGCCGCTCGGAACGTTCCGCCGTTCCGGCCTTGACCGCGCTTCGGCGGTTTTTCGAGTCGGAACGTGAAAAAGCCTTGGCTGATGCGGGTTATGATGCCGAGAAGGCAACGCGGCTGTTGATTAACAGACTGCTGCACGGCCCATCCGAAGTGTTGCGCAGGGTAGCGGGAGAAGCCGATTCCAACCGCGATGAATGGAAATCCATGGAGAAGGCGCTCAGGAAATTATTTTTGCCCGATGACAAAAACGAGGACTGAAAATTGAGTCTCGAAGAAAGCCTGGACCGGGTCATCGCCCGCCATGAGGAACTTGGCAATGCATTGGCCAGACCCGAAACTCCCTCGTCGCCTGACTTCGCCCGTATGTCAAAGGAATACGCCGGCCTGACGCATGTTGTCGAGGCCATAAGCGGGCTTCGCAAGGCCAAAAGCGAAATAGATGATCTGACATCCATAATAAACGACGGGGAATCGGATGATGACATGCGCGCTCTTGCCGGGGAGGAACTCGCCCAGTTGAAGGAATCACTCCCTGAACTGGAAAAGAATGTCCAGGTTCTGCTTCTGCCTAAAGACGAAGCCGATGGAAAGAATGCGATTCTTGAAGTCCGCGCCGGCACCG
>JAZFTA010000282.1:0-4806 GCA_036446415.1 Rhodospirillales bacterium
GGGATGTTGACACGTTTGCCGTTGACCTTGATGTGGCCGTGGTTGATGAATTGGCGGGATGAGAAAACGGTGGGAACGAACTTCATGCGGTAAACCACCGCATCGAGGCGACTCTCCAGGATTCCGATAAGGTTTTTCGAGGTATCGCCGTGACGGCGCACCGCTTCGCTGTAATAACGGCGGAACTGGCGTTCGGAAATATTTCCGTAATAGCCTTTCAGCTTCTGCTTGGCCGACAACTGCAAACCAAAATCCGACGGTTTCTTGCGGCGCTGCCCATGCTCTCCCGGGCGGTAATCGCGGACGTTGATGGGGCTTTTGGGCCGGCCCCACAGATTAACGCCCAAACGGCGGTTAATCTTGTATTTGGACTTAATTCGTTTCGTCATTTTTTAACACTCGTTCATTTAAGTTGTTGTTGTCCCAATAGGCCCTTGGATAAAGGGCGGGGCTTTATACCCTCGTTCTTGGGAATGAGGCGGCGGAGTATACGCGCAAAGCGCGCCAAGTCAATTTCCAAAAGCCGCGGCATAAAATCAGGAACCACCCCGAAACACCCGCAACCGCCTGAAATAAAACAAATAGCTATTAAGAGGCTTCCAGCTCGGTATCCCAGTAAAGAAAGTCCCGCCAAGTATGATGCAGGTAATTGGGCGGAAAAGCCCGGCCGCTTTCCTGCAATTCATAGCTGGAAGGCCGGTAAGGGGAGCGAATAGGGAATATGCCTGAATCCTTCGGCAGGCGATGCCCCTTGCGCAGGTTGCAAGGTTCACAGGCCGTAACCACGTTGTCCCATAAGGTTTTGCCGCCACGCGAACGTGGGATTATATGATCGAAGGTAAGATTTTCGCTTCGGTACGATCCGCCGCAATACTGACAGCTAAAGCGGTCCCGCAGAAAAACATTGAACCGGGTGAAGGCCGGGGCCCTGGACAATGAAATGTAGTCTTTCAGTGAAATGACACTGGGCAGGCGCATTTCCATGCTGGGAGAATGGACGCACTGGTCATATTCCGAAATCACGTTGACCCGGCTTAGGAATACCGCCTTGACCGCGTCCTGCCACCCCCAAAGAGACAAGGGGAAGTAGCTCAACGGCCTGAAATCGGCGTTAAGAACCAGGGCCGGCATATTCTGTATAGAACTCCGCAACAGCATTCTCCCTAAATAAACCGGGGCTGAGCATACACACCTTGTCGATTTTTGCCAAATTCCTTGGCTAACCGATTTTAGGAAGAGCAAACAAAAATATGCTAACCGTATTATTGTCACGTCATGTCTGAGATAAAAACAGCAATAAACGGCAACGTTCCCGCCGTTACCCGTTTCGCCCCCAGCCCGACCGGGCACCTGCATCTCGGCCACGCCTATTCGGCCCTGTTCGCGGCGGCGGCGGGGCAAGGAGCGGGGGGAAGTTTCCTGGTCAGAATCGAGGATATTGACGCCGGACGCTGTAGAACCGAGTTCGAGGATTCCATTCTCGAAGACCTGCGTTGGCTGGGCCTTGAATGGGAAACGCCAGTGCGGCGTCAGTCCGAATGCATGGACGATTACGCCGGAGCGCTGGAAAAGTTACACGAAATGGATCTGTTGTATCCCTGTTTTTGCACCCGCAAGGATATCCGCGAGGAAATAGAACGTGCCGGAGATGCGCCCCACGGCCCTGATGGCCCGGTTTATCCAGGCATATGCCGTGGGATAGACGCTGCCATGAGAGAAGATAGAATGGCCAACGGCGAAACCTTCGCCCTTCGTCTCGACATCGGAAAAGCCCTGTCCATTTCGGGGCCTCTAACCTGGATAGACCACGGCCGTTATGAGAAGGAGGGCGCCGTCGCCGCCGATCTTTCAGTTTTCGGCGATGTGGTCCTGGCCCGCAAGGACATACCGACCAGCTACCATCTGGCCTGCACGATTGACGATCATCTGCAAGGCGTAACCCTGGTGACCCGGGGCGAAGACCTGTTCGCCGCCACCCATGTGCACCGCCTGCTGCAAAGGCTTTTGGACCTGGACACCCCCCAATATCACCACCATGGACTGATTAAAAACGAGCATGGAGAACGTCTTGCCAAGAGGGACAAGTCGCTGACCATCCGAGCCTTGCGCGAAGTTGGCAAAAATCCGGAAGATGTACGGAAAATGGCCGGCATTCAGCGGTGAAGCCCCGACAGCAATTCCACGTATTGTGGATGATCGGGCTCGATATATCCCCTGCGGATCAGGAAATCTATGACCACCATGGCGCAGTTGAACTTGAATTCATCGGTGTCGCGGACCACTTCCATCACACGCTCGATCGGCCACAGATAAAATTCAGCAATCTCGCCGTCGGTGTTTACGGGTTGAAAATCGGATGGCAGCTCAAGGTCATAATTGAACAGCACATCCCGGCGCAGGCCTTCCGGACGTTCCGTAGCGTACGAAATACCTCCCACCGGAACGGCTCTGTTAACCACGTCTGAAGGAATGCTGGCCTCTTCCTGGCATTCCTTTATCAGGTTCTCTTTAAGGGAAATGCCGGCCGGCTGGCCGCCGGCGACGATCTGGTCCAGCTTGCCGGGCGCCGTCGGCTTGTCCAGGCTGCGCCGGCCGATCCACATTTTCAATCCATCCCCGTCCTCGATATATCCATTCACATGAACGCCGTAGGCCCACACCCCAAACAGGGGAACCGCCGAACGGTCCATGTTGAACAAGGCCGGTTCGGCGAACGACTCGCCAACTGGGAAAAACTCGTCGCGCCAGTCCTTGATCACGCCTCGCCCGGCCAGCACCCTCAAGGCCCCATCGATAGCCCCGGTTCTACTATCGAAGCCCTTAAGGCCTTCGGCCAGTTCAACCGATCCATCGGTTACCCGAAAAACATCCGTGAATTCGCCAAGTGATTGGGCGAAATCCGCCTTTACCCAGCCAAGGTCAAGGCCGTCCACCTTAAAAGACCGGCAGGCGGAGAGATCGGGGGCCGGACATTCACTAATGCGGTCCAAAAAACTCAAACAACAAACTCCATTGGCAATATTTCTGCGTTTTCGTTCTGATTGCCTGTATAAAACACACAGGACCAAGTCAGCCTTGATCTTATGCATATCCCGGTGCAAGCTTTAATTAGTTTCTCGCTAACCATGGACTTTGGAAAACCATGAAGATCGTTGTCCGAAAAGCGGCTCCCGACGTTTATTCGCTGAACTTCGACGATTGTGAAATCGCCCTTGAAGAGCGCGAGTTGAAGGAGCTGTTGTTGCAGATAACAAAGATACTTCTGCCCCATGAAAGGGAACAAAGCGCCGAGGAACGGGCAAAAACCTTCATGCGCCACATAAAGAACGCCAACGATGTCGGCATTCAGAAGTTCCTTAGGGTGGCGGACGAGGAGGATATCCTTATCCTGCTTAAGGCCGCCGAAAACGACGAGGTTCTATTGAACAAGTTCTACGCAAACATGACCGAGTTATCGCGCAAGATGTTTGCCGAGGACCTTACCTACAAGTTCAAGGACGACGTTCCACGCCCCCGGCTTAAAAAAGCCATAGAAAGACTGGGGCGGACAGCCAAGAAACTGGAAAACGAAGGAAGTTTGGTTTTCGAGAACATAACGGCGCGAAAAGTCGCCGACAGCCTGGCCAAGAGATAACTGCCAAAAGATAAATATATGACATTAAAGCCGCCGGCAGTTTTTCAGGCGGCGGCCGTTACTTTCACGCCCTTGCCTTTCCTGGTGCTCTTTACATAAGCCTTGGCGCAATGTTCGGCGCAATATGGCTTTCCCGGAACCGTCTGTTGGCCGCAAAAACTAAGATCCTCTTCCTTCGGGTCGCCATCGGGCCAACTGCACATGCCGGCTCCCAGTTGTTCCAGATTGATAACTTCGGCCTCTTCGGCCTTGGCTGGTTGGGCGGTTGGTCTGCGTTTGGTAAGGCCCAAACGGTGAACCTTGCCGACAACCGCGTTCTTGGTGACCCCCAGCCGGCGTCCTATTTCACTGGTCGAAATGCCCTCGTCCCAAAGGGCGATAAGTGCGCTGATGCGTATTGGCGTCCATTCCATTATCATTTTTTTAAGCGCGCGAACATCGATCAGGGCCCAGTTTCACCAGTGTTTCGCGGATTTAGCCCCCCCTGTCCGTTGAATAATGCCGGTTCCTTTTAATATGACCATAATTACAACATTTGTTATATTGGGGCAAGTTCTGACACTATATATTGTGTGTATAACTTAAAAAAAATTTCGGCTTCCGGCCGCCTTCCGCGGCCCGGGGCAAATTCCCTCTCCCCGTCCCGTGGCGCTTGGCTATACTCTTTTTCTTAACAATCCCAACAGGAAGACGCCGTGGCAAAGCCTCCCAAAGACTCCGCCCCAACGAATACCCCGCCGGCTAACACTCTGGATGAGTGGGCCGAAGCGGCCGGCGTCGAGTTGAACGGCGTCTCCCCGGACGAACTGATATGGGCCAGCCCGGAAGGCATTCCCATAAAGCCGCTTTACACTGCCGCCGACCTGGAAGGCATGGAGCATGTCGCCTCGTTGCCCGGCTTCGCCCCTTACCTGCGCGGCCCCAGGGCAACCATGTACGCAAACCGCCCATGGACCATCCGCCAGTACGCCGGGTTCTCCACGGCCGAGGAATCCAACGCCTTTTACCGTGACAACCTGAAGGCCGGGCAGAAGGGGCTGTCGGTGGCCTTCGACCTGGCCACCCACCGCGGATACGATTCAGATCACCCCCGCGTCGTCGGCGACGTCGGCAAGGCGGGTGTCGCCATCGATTCCGTCGAGGACATGAAAATCCTCTTCGACGGCATCCCG
>JAZFTA010000283.1:0-2036 GCA_036446415.1 Rhodospirillales bacterium
CTCGGCGGCTTCACCCCAGAATCCCTGGGGATCGTTGAGGGACTTCTGGTGGGCCTCCATGTAGCGGTCGGTCATGTCTCACCCCTTCCCGGGTCTTTGAAAATGTCACTCCCGATTGTGAGGCAATTCAACGGCGATTTCAAAAACTTTACACGCATTTATGCCAAGGGCGCATGGGCCGGCAGGCCCGCAAAACCGGTCGGCGGTTCCGGCATGTTGAATAATGGGGCCGGCGAAAAAGCCGGATACAGCCTTGGGGTTATCTGGACAGGCTGACCATCTCGTCCTTGATTCGGAGTTTTTGTTTTTTCAGGTTGGCGACTTCAAGTTCGTCGGGGTAGGGATGACTTATCAGTTCTTCTAGGGCGGCTTCGAGTTCTTGGTGCTTGGTTTTCAACGATTCGATCCTCTCGCCCATGCTCATGGTAACGATCCTCCTTAATTGAACTGATTACCAGTATTAGCATCATAACCCATCGGGCCGCGAAATTCCAGTACGAGAAGCCTGAAAACAGCAATAATCCAGGCTGATTTACGGGTTTTGGGCCGAAACCGGCTATCAGTCGCCTAAACAAATGCCAAGGCCGCGGGCCGTCCTTACCATGGTGCCGTTCACGTCGACCAGGCTGTAGCGGGTATTGACCTCTTCCAGCGATACATCGACTACCTCGCGGTGCTGCCAGACGGTCAGGCGGTCGCTTTTGCCCTCGGCGACCAGGTCCACGGCGTGAACGCCGAAAGCCGAAGCGATGATCCTATCCCGGCTGGAGGGCGTCCCGCCGCGCTGGACATGGCCGAGCACGGTGACCCGGGTTTCGGCGCCTGTCGCCTCGGCGATCCGCTCCCCCAGAATGTGGCCGACGCCGCCATAGCGGACCTCGCCGTCCTCGTATTTCTGATATACCGCCTCGCCCGAGGCCAGCTTTACGGCCTCCGAACAGACCACCAGCCCGTGGTTGCGCCCCTGTTCGTGGATGCTCTTGATCTTTTCGGCGATACTGGCCATGCGGTAGGGGATCTCGGGTATCAGGATGACGTCGGCGCCGCCGGCGATGCCGGCGTTCAAGGCCAGATGGCCGGCTTCACGGCCCATTACTTCCAGGATCATCACCCGATGATGGCTGGCCGCCGTCGGCTGCAGGCGGTCAAGGGCGTCGACGGCGGAACTGACGGCGGTGGCGAAACCGACCGAGAACTCGGTGAAGGCCACGTCGTTGTCAATGGTCTTGGGAATGCCGATGAACTGGAAGCCGCCTTGCTGGGCGAGACGGCTGAGAATCTTCATGCTTCCGTCGCCGCCGATGCCGATCAGGGCGTCCAGGCCAAGCAGGTAAAAGCCGTCGATGACCTCCTTGGAGCGGTCCTTGGTGGTTCCATCGGGCATGGTATAGGAAAAGGGGTCGCCCTTGTTGACGGTGCCGAGGATGGTGCCGCCCATGCGCAGGATGTTGCCGGTGAAAATACCGAGACTGAGTTCCTCGTGCGACGGCGGACGGTCCAAAAGCCCCTTGGTCCCCTCATGGACGCCTATTACCTGCCAGCCGTAGCCCTGTATGGCGCGTTGCACCACGGCCCGGATGGCGGCGTTGAGGCCGGCGCAATCGCCGCCGCTGGTCAAAACCCCGATACGTTTTTTTCCGTTGGAACCCATTATCAAAGATCCTTGGTATAATACCGTTTGGTGAAAAAATTTGTTATTATGTAGCCCCTTTTACATGGCGCCGGGAAAAATGGAAGACACAGAGGCTCTGAAGCGAAAATTGGCGGCTTTGATTACCGAGCACCGCGACCTCGACGACGTCATTGCCCGTTTTACCGACGACAGTTCTCACAACCAGTTGCAGATTCAGCGGCTGAAAAAGCGCAAGTTCGTCCTCAAAGACCAGATATCGGCGCTGGAGAACAAGCTGTTGCCGGATATTATAGCTTAGTGGTCTGTATCATCTTAATTGCATCCTTACGATCACTTTTCCCGTTTCCTCGGCAGGAGGGATGGCGCGGGCGATGCCAACCCATCGCCAAGCCTTTCCGACGCC
>JAZFTA010000284.1:0-10081 GCA_036446415.1 Rhodospirillales bacterium
CATGTTTTCCTCCCACTTGGCGAAACGATGGTCGTACTTATGGCCGTCCTCGTCGGCCCGGCGCGAAGGTTTCTTGCGCTCCAGGTAGTATTCATCGCGGTAGATGAACATGACCACGTCGGCGTCCTGCTCGATGGTGCCGGATTCGCGCAGGTCGGACAGTATGGGGCGCGGCGGCTCGCGCTGTTCGACGGCCCGCGACAGCTGCGACAGGGCCAACACCGGCACGTCCAGTTCCTTGGCCAGGGTCTTCAGGCCGCGGGTTATCTCGGATACTTCCTGGACCCGGCCGTCGTTGCGCGAGGTGGAACTGCTCGAAATAAGCTGCAGGTAATCGACGACGATCAGGCCGAGGTTGTGTTGGCGTTTTAGGCGCCTGGCCCTGGTCCTCAACGCGCTTACGGTAAGGGCCGGGGTGTCGTCGATGAAAATAGGGAGTTCGCTCAGGATTTGGCTTGCTCCAACCAAGTCTTTGAAGTCTTCCGTCGAAAGGTTGCCCTTGCGCATACGGTCCGACGATATCTCGGTATACTCAGACAGGATTCGGCTGGCCAACTGCTCCGATGACATTTCCAACGAGAAAAACCCAACCACCGCCCCTTCCTTGCCTTCGCTTTGTCTGTACGAATCGGCAGCATTGAAGGCTATGTTGGTGGCCAGCGCCGTCTTGCCCATGGCTGGCCGGCCGGCGAGTATAATTACGTCCGATTTATGTAGGCCGCCCAAAAGTTCGTCCATGTCTATGAGGCCGGTGGTCACCCCGGCCAGTCCACCCTCTCGTTTATGGGCGATTTCCGTTGTTTCTAATGACTTGTTCAAAGACACTTTGAAGGTCTCGAAGCCGCCCTCGTATTCGCCCTTGGTGGCTAGATCGTAAAGGGTCTGTTCGGCCTTTTCGATCTGGTCGGTGGCGGTTTCGTCGACGTCGCCGCCGTAGGCGCTGTTGACCACGTCCTCGCCCAGTGCGATCAACTCGCGCTTGAGGTACAGGTCGTAGATGATATGTCCGTACTCGCCGGCGTTGATGACGCCGACGGCGCTTCCGCCCAGTTCCGCCAGATATGCCGGGCCGCCGATATCGGCCAGGGTTTCATCCTGCTCGAAATAGCGTTTCAGAGTAACCGTATCGGCCATTTGGCCTTTCTTAATTAGCTTGGCCGATGCCTCGTAGATGCGGCCGTGCTGGCCCATGGCGAAGTGGGGGGGGGCCAGGAACTCGGATACCCTCTCGAAGGCCCGGTTGTTGACTAAAATGGCGCCGAGCAGGGCCTTCTCGGCCTCCAGGTTAAGGGGCGATGTGCGCAATGATGGGGCCGATTCGATGGTCTCGGCGGAGGGGATGAAACGTGGGTCGGCGATAGTCGTCGGCATGGGGTGAAACTAAGGTTTCGATCGTAAGGTTAGAAGCAAGATTCGATTCACACCCTGTGGAACATGGGAGTAATCCTGTCCGGTCCGCCGTGAGCGCAATTTTTCAAAAAAAACGCGCCCCGAAGGGCGCGCCTTGCCGGTTGGTAATCAAGTTACGGCTATTTTGCCTTATCCTCTTCGGCGGCGCTTTCCTCGCCGCCTTTATCGCCGTCTTTATCTCCGTCTTTCTGGTGCTTGTCTTCATCGGGACTGGCTTCGCCTTTGTCCTTGGCGGCCTTCTCATCGGTGTGGTGGGCCTCTTCGGCGAGCTTATCGATTTCCTCGTCCGGATTTTCGAAGATTTTCTCGGCCTCGTCGTGGGTGATTTCCTCGGCCGCCTTCTCGGCCTTTTCGACGGCCTTTTCGGTCTTGGCCTTCTTGTCGGCGGGCGCCGCTTCTTCCGCTTTTTCCTCGGCGCTGACTACGGCCTTGCCGGTCTTGGCCTGGATATTGGCCTCGTCTTCGGACTTGGCGACGTTAACCGAAATGTCGGCGGAGATTTCCGAGTGCAAATCCACCTTTACCTGGAACACGCCCAACGACTTGATGGGATGTCTCAGCCTAATCTGGCTCTTGGCTACGGTGAAGCCGGCCTGGGTGACTTCGTTGGCGATATCGCGGGAGTTGACCGAACCGTATAGCTGCCCCGCCTCTCCGGCCTGGCGGATAAGGACGACGGAAAGCCCGTCCATTTTATTCGCCACTTTCCCGGCTTCTCCGCGGTGCTTGAGGTCGTCGGCTTCAAGTTGGGTCCGCTGTTCCTCGAAATGCCTGCGGTTTTCCTCGGTCGCGTACAGGGCTTTCTTCCGTGGCAGGAGGAAGCTCCGGGCATAGCCGGACTTGACATTGACCACGTCGCCCATCTGGCCAAGCTTGTCAATTCGCTCCAACAGGATTACTTCCATCGTTCACTCTCCTACTTTAGGGCCGAAACCGGCGAAACGCCGGCGCAATCCGATCCATTGTTCAACCACTCCCAGGCCGGCGACCGCCAACAGCGCCCAGCTGGAGAAAAACAAAACCAAATAGAAGGCCGACAGCAATACGCCCGGAAATGTGACTAAACCCGCCAGCCCGTGAACCACCGCTAATCCTAAGAAGAAAAACGGGGTCGCCATAATCATCGCCAGATTGCGGGCGATATACTCGATTTCCCCGCCTCCCAGCAACGCCGCAAGGGCCGAACCGACCAGCAGCCATGAAATCCAGTCGGGCATGTCCAGATCCTTGAACGACGGGGTGGGTCTTAGATTCCGCCCTCCCTTGACCAGGATGGACTGGGCGAATACGGCGTTCAGCACCGTCATCAACACCCACGATATAGCCGCCACGCCCGGGAACAACGGGGCGATCATCTGGGCCATCATGCGGCGGTCGGCTTCCGGCAAGGCCGGGGCCATCGAGGCGAAAATGCCGTTCAGGTATTCGCCGACCAAAACCTCCAGTCCGTCTGCCCCGCCTGTATTTATTATGGCGGCGAACAGGAAAACCGAGGCCCCTAACAAAACAAGCCAGCACAGTATGGAGCCCGCCGGATACCATGTCACGCCGCCGCCGGCCGCCGTCGTCTGCCGCAGGGCTTGGCGGACCACCAGCCAGGCCGGTATGGCGTGGGCGATTGCGTAGATGCTTGCCGCCATCACCCCGCCCAACATGGTGGCGACAATAAAGCCGTTTGCTCCGGCCAACGCCGCGGCGGTGGTTCCCAGGCTCAACCCAACCAACAGCAAAGGCAGGGGCGACAGATAGACGAAAAGCATCACGCCCGGCGATCCGGTCAGGATGAGCATTGAAGCGAGTGCGCTAATGACGCCCCCACAAATGACTATCAGCGTGGTTTTTGACATCGTTTCCTTTGGGTCGTTGGCGAGGGACCTAGGCCCGCGCCCTACTTTAATATGTAAGGCATCAGGGCGAGAAACCGCGCCCTCTTGATGGCCTTGGCCAGCAGCCGCTGTTTTTTTGCCGAAACCGCGGTGATCCGGCTGGGGACGATCTTGCCGCGCTCCGACGTATAGCGCTGAAGCAGCCTTATGTCCTTATAGTCGATCCTAGGCGCCCTTGCTCCGGAAAACGGACACGATTTGCGGCGCCTGAAGAAAGGCCGGCGGCGGCCGCCCTCATCGCTTTTGGAATCTCCATGCGTGCGGTTCATTTATCGTCTCCTTGTCCGTCCTCTTTAGCATCGTCCTTGTCGGGCCCGGCATCCTTGGGTTCTTCATCCTTGGGTCCGGCTTTTGGCTCCGCCTCAACGGCCGCCGCCGCGTCGCCGGAAGCGCCGGCGGCGATCTCGATCAGGGCTTCGGGATCCTTTTTAGGAAGTTTTTCGGCGTCGCCTTTGTCGGGGGGCTTGCCGTTAGGGAAATGGCGGGGCCTGTCGTCTCGTGATTCCTTGAAATGGAACAGCGTGGACGGCCCTTCCTCCAGTTCATCGACCCGGATGGTCAGTTGCCTCAGCACGTCCTCGTTGATGCGCATCTGGCGCTCCATTTCCTGGATGGCTTCGGGCGGCGCGTCGATGTTGAGTAGGACGTAGTGGCCCTTACGGTTTTTTTTGATCCGGTAGGCCAGGGTCCTTAGGCCCCATTGCTCGACCTTGGCGACTCTCCCGCCCTGGTCTTCAATGATCTTGGTGGCGTTGTTGGCCAGGGATTCGGCCTGGGCCGCGGTGATATCCTGGCGTGCTATGAACACGCTTTCGTAATAGGGCAATTTTTTGCTCCCTTCGGCTTTTCTCAACCCTCGAATATGAGGGCATAGCCAGGCCCATGCCCGGCAAGGAGTTGAAGAGCGCGCACTATACACATCCTGGCCCGCCGCGCAAGCGCCATGAACGGGTGGCGAACCCCTTGGACTGCGCTGAACTGGCCCTCTTGACACCCCGGCCTTTAGAACCTATCCGAATGCTTAGTGGAATAGGGCTTTAGCAACCAATGACCAAGCGCGCCTTCGTTTTTCCGGGGCAGGGCTCCCAGCATGTCGGCATGGGCAAGGCCCTGGCCGAGGCTTTTGCACCCGCCCGCGCCGTGTTCGAGGAAGTGGACGAGGCCCTGGGCCAGGACCTGTCGGCCTTGATTTTCGAGGGGCCGGAGGACGAACTGACCTTGACCGAGAACGCCCAGCCGGCCCTGTTGGCGGTCAGCCTGGCCGTGATCAGGACCCTCAAGGAGGACGGCGGCTTTGACTTGGCCGATGGCGCCGCCTTCGTGGCCGGCCATTCGCTGGGCGAGTATTCGGGGCTGGCCGCCGCCGGGGCCTTTTCGCTGGCCGACGCCGCCAGGTTGCTGAAGGCCCGGGGCCAAGCCATGCAACGGGCGGCGCCGGTCGGCGAAGGGGCGATGGCGGCGGTGCTGGGCCTGGAGATCGAGGCGGTCGAGGAGGTCGCCGCCCAGGTGGACGGGATATGCGCCATAGCCAACGACAACTCGCCGGGCCAGGTGGTGGTGAGCGGTGAGCGGGCGGCGGTCGAGGCGGCCGCCGAAGCGGCCAGGGAGAAGGGCGCCAAGCGCTGCCTGATGCTGCCGGTAAGCGCCCCTTTCCATTGCCCGATGATGGCCCCGGCCGCCGAGGTCATGAGAGAAGCCTTGGCCGATGCGGATATATCGCCTCCCTCGGTGCCCCTTGTCGCCAACGTCAGCGCCTCGGCGGTGAGCGAGCCCGGCGAAATCCGCCGCCTGCTGGTGGAGCAGGTGACCGGCCGGGTCAGGTGGCGCGAAAGCGTGCTTTATATGAGGGACAGGGGAGTGGGTGAGATGGTCGAGGCCGGCCCCGGCAAGGTGTTGAGCGGACTTGCCCGGCGCATCGACCGCGATCTCTCGTCGATCAACATCGCGACCCCGGAAGACATGGAGGAATTCCTGAAAACGGTTTAAGGTGCCCCCCATAGGCCGTGTTGAGGGACGGTTGTTGAGGGAAGGGAAGGACTGACATGTTCGATCTGAGCGGCAGGAACGCGCTGGTTACCGGCGCCTCGGGCGGCATCGGCGGGGCCATAGCCCGGGCCCTGCACGGCCAGGGGGCGGCCGTCGCCCTGTCGGGCACCCGCGTCGAAGCGTTGGATTCCCTGGCCGCCGAGCTGGGCGAAAGGGCCCACGTTACGCCTTGCGACCTGGGCGACGCCGCGGCGGCAGGCGCCCTGATCAAGGACGCCGAGGCGGCCATGGGCTCGGTCGATATCCTTGTCAACAACGCCGGACTCAGCCGCGACGGCCTGGGAATGCGCATGTCGGACGATGACTGGGACAGGGTCCTCGACATAAACCTGGGCGCCGCCTTCCGCCTCACCCGGGGATGCCTGAAGGGGATGATGAAAAGACGCTGGGGGAGGGTCATATCGATCACCTCCATCGTCGGCGTCACCGGCAACCCCGGCCAGGCCAATTACGCGGCCTCCAAGGCCGGCCTGATCGGGATGACCAAGTCGATGGCCCAAGAGGTGGCGACGCGGGGAATAACCCTGAACTGCGTGGCCCCGGGCTTCATCGTCACGGCGATGACCGATTCGCTGCCCGATGACCGGAAGGAACGCCTGATTTCGGCGATCCCCAGCGGCCGGCTGGGCGAAGCCGGGGACGTCGCCGGGGTAGTGGCCTTCCTGGCCAGCCGCGAGGCCTCGTACATCACCGGCCAGACCCTGCATGTGAACGGCGGAATGGCGATGATTTAAGATGACCTTTAGCGGGTTTGGCCGGGCTCTGGGCGGTGCCGTTCTGGGTGCTGGTCAAGCCCATGAAAGTATGTTAGGAAACGAAGCCCTTAGCCCTTCGTTGCTTCGCGGAAATCGGCGGCGGTTCGGGGGGGATAGAATTTTATTTTGGCTTTAACTTACATTCAGTCGGAGAAATTACAATATGAGCGATGTCGCCGAGCGCGTGAAGAAGATCGTACTGGAGCATCTTGGCGTTGATGAGTCCAAGGTGGTCGATAACGCCAGCTTCATTGACGACCTTGGGGCGGACAGCCTTGATACAGTCGAATTGGTAATGGCCTTCGAGGAGGAGTTCGAGTGCGAGATTCCCGATGACGCCGCCGAGAAGATCCTGACCATCAAGGACGCAATCGATTTCATTCAGTCGCAGCAATCCTAGGTTGGGACTGCTTCGGGGCGCTTGCATGGGCCGCGGTCGCCGGCCGGGTAAGCATCTGGTTGCGGGTTCCTTATTCGTTAGCTAGTTCGTTAGCTGGAATCGGAAAATTATGAGGCGTGTCGTCGTCACAGGCATTGGACTCGTAACCCCGCTAGGCAGCGGGATAGAGGTCAATTGGGGCCGGTTGATTAACGCCGAGTCCGGCATCAGGGCCATAGACACCTTCGATGTTTCCGACCTGCCGGCCAAGATAGGCGGCCTGGTGCCTAAAGGAAATGGCGACGGCCTTTTCAACGCCGAGGACTGGATTACGGCCAAGGACCTCAGACGCATGGATCCGTTCATCGTCTACGGTCTTGGCGCGGCCAGCCAGGCGATCGAGGATTCCGGATGGAAACCTGAGGGTGAAGAGGACCAGTGGCGCACCGGAGTGATGATCGGTTCGGGCATCGGCGGCATCTATGAGATTTCCAAGGGCGCCATTACCGTCGAGACGGGCAAGGTGCGGCGCCTCAGCCCGTTCTTCATCCCGGCCAGCCTGATAAATCTGGTTTCGGGCCATGTTTCCATCAAGTACGGCTTCAAGGGGCCGAACCACGCGGTGGTGACGGCGTGTTCCACCGGGGCGCACGCCATCGGCGACGCGGCGCGCATCATAATGTGGGAGGACGCCGACGTGATGGTCGCTGGCGGCGCCGAGGCCGCCATCTGCCGTCTGGGCATGGCCGGCTTCTCCCAGGCCAAGGCCCTTTCCACCAACTTCAACGACACCCCTGAAAAGGCGTCCAGGCCGTGGGACCGTGACCGCGACGGGTTCGTCATGGGCGACGGGTCCGGGGTAGTGGTGTTGGAGGAGCTGGAGCACGCCAAAAAGCGCGGCGCCAGGATTTACGCCGAGCTCGTCGGCTACGGCATGTCCGGCGACGCCCATCACATCACCGCCCCGGCGACGGACGGCGGCGGCGCCTTCAGGTGCATGAACATGGCCTTAAAAAGGGCCGGCCTTAATCCCGAGGACATCGACTACGTCAACGCCCACGGCACATCGACCCCGCTTGGCGACGAGATAGAACTGTCGGCGGTAAAAAGGGTGTTCGGTAACGCCGTCAACCAGCTTTCCATGTCGTCCACCAAGTCGGCGATCGGCCACTTGCTGGGGGCGGCCGGGGCCGTTGAATCCATTTACTCCATGCTTGCCATGCGCGATCAGGTGGCGCCGCCGACCCTCAACCTGGACAACCCGTCGGAAGGCTGCGACATCGACCTTATCCCCCATCAGGCCAAGGAGCGCCGGATCAGCGCCATCCTTTCAAATTCATTCGGTTTCGGCGGCACCAACGCCTCTCTAGTCTTCAAGGCCTTTTCCTGAGGTTGGTATAATATGGCGCGCCGGGCGCTATTTATATTCTCCTTTCTGTTCACCGCCGCCGCCGTCATCGCCGCGATTGCCTTGTGGGGGCATTCCAGGTTCACCGCTCCCGGCCCGCTTGTCGGGGAAATGGCCGTAATCATTCCCCATGGCGCCGGCTTCGATGCAATAGCCGGCCAATTGACCGGGGCCGGCGTCCTGGCCGACCCCTTGGTGTTTCGGATAGGAGCCAGGATTTCAGGGGCCGACAAGGGACTCAGGGCCGGCGAGTATATGTTCACCGCCAGGATAAGCGCCGAGCAGGCGCTGGCCCTTCTAAAAAGCGGCAAGACGGTTGTCCGCAGGCTGACCGTGGCCGAGGGCCTTACCGTCCGTCAGGTGGTGGACCAGCTGCAAGCCACCGAAGGGTTGTCCGGCGAAATCGGACGTTGGTTCGCCGAAGGCTCCCTGTTGCCCGAGACCTACCACTTTTCCTATGGCGATCTCCGTTTGGACGTCCTTAAGCGGATGAACGGGGCGATGAGCCAGACCCTGACCAGGCTTTGGGGCCGGCGGCTTCCCGGACTTCCCCTGAAGACGCCGGCCGAAGCCTTGATCCTGGCTTCCATGGTCGAGAAGGAAACGGCCATACCGGAAGAAAGGGCCCGTATCGCGGGCGTTTTCATGAACCGTCTGGGCCGGGGCATGCGGCTGCAGTCCGACCCCACCGTGTCATATGGGCTGACCTTGGGGGCCGGGCCGCTGGGCCGGGCCTTGAGCCGCGCCGACCTCGCCATCCCCACGCCATACAACACATACCTGATAGACGGCCTGCCGCCCGGTCCCATATCTAATCCCGGCCGCCAGGCGCTGGCCGCGGTGATGCGCCCCCTTGAAACGGACGAACTGTATTTCGTGGCCGACGGGGCCGGCGGCCACGTTTTCGCCCGCACCCTCAAGGAACACAACCGTAACGCCGCCAAGTGGCGAAAGCTCAGGAAAGACAGCGCCGCCAAATAATACCGGTTGGTATAAGGCGGGCTCATTCCTTTTCAGGCAGGATGCCAAGAAGCCGGTCGCCAAGCCAAGGCGGCAGGATGGATAGCAGCCACATGGCGGCGGCCATCGGCCAGGGAAAGGCTATGCGCGCCCTGTTTTTGGCGAGGCCGCGGCGGATTACCCGGGCCGCCTTGGCGGCGGTCATCAGGAACGGCATTTTGAACTTGTTGCGCGCCGTCATCCGGCTTTCGACGAACCCCGGACAGATCACCGACATTTTAATTCCATGGGCGGCGAGGCGGGTGCGCATGGCCTCGCCATAGGCCTTGACCGCCGCCTTGGAGGCCGAATAAGAGGGCGCCGTCGGCAGGCCCCGGTAGGCGGACAGCGAACTCATGATGGCGATCTGTCCCCGGCCGCGTTTCCTCATCATGTCCGCCGCCGGGATGACCGTGTTCAACACCCCGGCCATGTTGACGGCGAAGATGTCGCGGACCTGCTCCTCGTCCTCTCCGCCGCCTCCTCCGCCTCCTGGCCCGCCGGAAATGCCGGCGTTGGCGACTACCAGGTCGAGGGGGGCCACGGCGTCGGTTTCCTCGATCCAGCGGCGCATGGGGCCGCGGCCGGTCACATCGACAATTTGGGCCGATACTTCGGCGCCCCGGGCCCGGCATTCCCCGGCCACCGTCTCCAGGCGTTCCCTATCGCGTCCTGAAATGGCCAGGAACACGTTTTTTCCCGCGTATTCCCTGGCCAGGGCGGCGCCGATGCCGCTAGAGGCGCCGGTGATTAATATGGATCGGGGGGTATTGAACTTGGCCATGCTTCCCCCGTTATAGCGCGCATCGAAGGCCGAGGGGGATAACGTTGTTTGCGGGCGGGGGCGGAAAGAAACGCAGATAACCAGCCGGCTTCGCGCCGGCGGAAAGAAAAAGACGTCTGCTCTTGCGAAGGGGGGCCGATGGGCGACCCCATTCATTATCAGGGATGGAAATGGCTGGGACTTTCAGGGGCCGTCGGAGGAAGCGGCCTCTAGTGGGTAACTGAAAAGTTTCTGGGAAAATAAAAGGCTTAGAGGCATCCTCCGGCATCCCATATTGGCAACTGACGGCTGTTATTTAACGGCCTGGGCTGAGGTTCCGTGTCCGAAGCTTCGATTTCCCTCCGAGCCTCGCCGTTCCACCACTTGATATTACTGCTATAAACCCATTGACTCCGTACCATGGTACAGGTGTTA
>JAZFTA010000285.1:0-3319 GCA_036446415.1 Rhodospirillales bacterium
CCCAACACCTGGATCAACGACGAGATAATCGGCGCCTATACTGAACTTCACCGCCTCGGCCTGGCCCATTCCGTCGAATGCTGGCTCGAAGGCAAGCTGGCGGGCGGACTTTACGGGGTTTCGATCGGCGGCGCCTTTTGCGGAGAAAGCATGTTTTCGAGTCAAACAGACGCCTCCAAGGTGGCCCTGGTCCACCTGGTGGCGCGGCTAAGGATGGGCGGCTACGTCCTGCTCGACGTCCAGTTCGTCACCGACCATTTGAAGCGCTTCGGGGTCATCGGGATTCCCGCCCTGGAATACATCGAACGCCTGGAAAAGGCCCTCGTGGTGAAGCCCACCTTTCACTCGGAACTTTCCCCGTCCGAGGAAGCCGAGGCCCTGGAAGCTCTGTTGAAGTAGCCCGGCTCACCCCCCTGCCCCTGCTCCCCTTTAACTCACTGGGCCGGGGGTTCGTTTTCAAGCCCTTGCTCTGGGTAAGACCCAGGTTCCCCGCTCTCGATCTCCTCTATCTCGCTGTTGACGCAATCCAGCACCCAGACGTCGTAGACCGGGTGTTCCATGGCCGACAGGGCGGGGCTGGAGGCGAACATCCAGCCCCTGAACAGGCTGATTGCCGCCTCGCCGGGCCGGACCTCCCAGATGTCGAGGAAGGTGGCGCTTTCGGGCGTTTCCTCGGGCGGCCGTTTGTCGCACACCCTGGCGATTATCTCCAACGAGCCGAACCTGACCACCTCGCCGACCGGGGCCTCGATGGTCGAGACCCGGGCCGTCACCTTGTCCATGCCCTGCAACAGGGCCGAGTCGTAGGTATCGGCCCAGGCCGGCGCAACGAGGGCGCCGCCGGCCGCCACAACCAACGCCAAGATGACGGCGACAGGCGGCCGTCTCATGGCTTCACCGCCAAGAAACGCAGCCTGACGTGATCGGCGGTCCAGCCCCCCTCGGCGTCCAAAAGTTCAGGCCCCGCAAGGGAGGCCACCTCTTGAATAAAGCCCTCCCTTTGGCTGGAAGGAACGGCGTTTATGAAGCACTTGGCGAATATTTCCAGCCAATCATTGATGCCGCAAGGCAGGGGGGTCGGCCGGTCGAACAACTCGATGCTGTCGACCCTGAAACCGGCCCCCTCAAGCAGCGAGCGGTATTCGCTGACATCGGGAAAATACCAGGGATTGACCTTGGCCGGATCGACGCCGCGCCTTTCAAGGGCCTTTTCCATGGCCCCTTCCAGGCAGGCGACGTTGCCCTTGCCGCCCATCTCGCCGACGAAGCGGCCGCCCGGTTTAAGGGCCCGGAAAACCCCAGCCGCCACCGCCTCGGGGGGGCGAACCCAATGCAGGGCGGCGTTGGAGAAAACGGCCTCGAATTCGCCGTCAAAATCCATGCTGGCGGCGTCCATGACCCGAACGTCGAGCCCCCTTGCCGCCGCCGCGGCGATCTGCTCGGGGCTTTGGTCGATGCCTGTAACCGAGGCCCCCGTGGCGGCTATCCTTTCGGCCAGGGTCCCTTCCCCGCAGCCCAGATCGAGAATCCTCTCTCCCGCCTTGGGGGCCAGAAGATCGACCACACCAACGCCCAGCTCGGAAACGAAACCGGCGCTCTTTGCGTAATGTTCGGGATCCCAGGTCTGGGGCGCCATCATATGGCCGCTAATTCGCGCCTCCGCCGGAATCGCCGCCGGTGGCCAGGAAGATGATCTCGCCGACCTGGTCTTCCAGCGAGCGGAAGTCCTTGGTCTTGGCGATGGCGCCGCCGACCATCGTTTCGCGGTTAGTGGTCATACGCGGTCCCCGCCAGGGGGCGTCCAGGCCTGATAGTCGGCGGAGGCCCCGGCCCGGCGCCCGCCTTTCATCTGGTGGCCGCTGGGACGGTAGGCCTCGACGGTGCCGGTCAGGTTGGGCCGGTGGCCCTTCTGCCATTCCTCGGCCAGGGCGGCGCTTTCGGTCAGCGGGTCCTCGGTGGTGTGATGGAGCCAGGCGTGCCATTCGGGAGGAACCTTGGAGGCCTCTTTCCCGCCCTTGTAGAGTACCCAGCGGAGCGGGCGTTGGTGGCTGGTGACCCGCCGGGCCCGGTAATAGCGGTTCGAGAACTCGTCGGTGCCGACCAGTTCCCCTTTAAGCCAAGTATAAATAAGCGTGCCGATCTGCATCTCACCACCATATCCCGCCCACATGGGAAAGCGTGAATAATAGCGCCTGATGAATGTGATGGAAATATGGCATCTGTGACAAGGCGTGGCAACACCGCCGGCGTACCGGCCAAATCAACCGGGGTCATAGCCGAACTCCCGCGCCAAGGTCTCCGGGATAGGCAGGACCGGCGCCATTTGCGGCTCATAATTGCGCCACCTGTCGAGCCCCGAATTCCATCGGAAAAACATCCTCCGAAAGCCCGGCGTTTATTTGATCTCCGGCCTGATCAAGGATTCAAGGTCCGTCTCTCCAACCTCGTAATCAGCCACAGGTTACCGCGCCCCTATTAGGGGCTAGGTTCCCAGGCTGCAGGTTATGAAGTTTGCGCACCGGGTCATTCGTTGAATTTCCTCAGCCGGAAAATGATGAACGACGGCGTGTCCCCTGCTTGAGGAACGATGGTGAACAAGATTTTCGCGTCTGGCGGCCCGGTCGTCCGGTCGGTGAATACATTAAAAGCCGGTTTCCGTTTTCATTGGCCTAATGGATAGAACCCAGCATATAGTACCCATACGATCCCATTTCCACGTTTCGGAGCCATCCGGAAAATGCCGCCGGACGGCTCATGGAGAGCTTTGGAAAAAATAGTAAAAATAATAGGAAAAACAAATGAATTGGTATAGTCGTTCACTACGCTCCGCCACCGCCGCGCTTTTGTTGAACATGCCCGTGCGCGTTTTTTTGGCGTCCATCGTCCTTTTGACGTTGGGTGCTTGCGAAGGATTCTGGCAACCCTGGTACGAGGCGTCCCGCAAGGAACCGGTTCAAGCGGAAATGCCGCCAGCCCCCCCTCCCGAGATCAATGAAGAAAAGGAGACGACCGAGGTCGGAACGGCCGTTAACGCCCAAGTCCCGGCGGCCGAAAAACACGGGCAAGCCGGCCATCAGGAGACGGTTCCCGACCACCCACCGCTGAATAATCCCGTCAAGCTGATGATCCCGGTGTTGAACGCCGTGAAGGGCAAGGAACTGTTCATCGAAAAGGGCTGCATCACGTGTCACGCCGTCAACGGCGTTGGCGGCGAAGACGGCCCGCAGATCGACGCCCACGTCATGGAGCCCCATATGGACGTCTTCCAGTTCGCGGCGCGCATGTGGAACCACTCCCAAGGCATGGTGGCGGCGCAGTT
>JAZFTA010000286.1:0-2443 GCA_036446415.1 Rhodospirillales bacterium
CTATGTACGACATCAAGTGGATTCGCGATAACCCGGACGACTTCGACGAGGGATTGCGCCGCCGGGGCTGGTTCGTCGGCGAGGAGGATTCCCAGGCCGCCCTCCTGTTGGAACTGGACAAGCGTTGCCGCGAGGCCCGTACCCGGGCCCAGGAAATCCAGACCGCCCGCAACAAGGCGGCCAAGGAAATAGGCAACCTGAAAGCCAGGGGCGGGGACGCCGGGGAACTGATCGAGGAGGTCTCGCGCTCCAAGACCGAACAGGCCCAGGCCGAGGACCAGGCCCGGGCCGCCGCCGGGGAACTGGACGGCGCCCTGGCCGCCGTTCCCAACCGCCCGGACAAGGACGTTCCCGACGGCGAGGACGAAAGCGCCAACCGGGAGATACGAAGTTGGGGCGACAAGCCGGCCTTCGATTTCGAGGCCCGGGAGCATTTCGAGATCGGCGAGGGGCTGGCCATGATGGACTTCGAGACGGCGGCCAAAATGTCGGGGGCCCGGTTCGTGGTCCTGACCGGGGTCTTGGCGCGCATGGAAAGGGCCCTGGCCTCGTTCATGCTGGACATGCACACCACCGAGTTCGGCTATGTCGAGGTAAATCCCCCGGCCCTGGTCCGCGACGGGGCCCTGTTCGGCACCGGCCAGTTGCCCAAGTTCGGCGACGATTTGTTCAGGACCGCCGACGGGTTCTGGCTGATCCCCACCGCCGAGGTGCCGTTGACCAACCTGGTGGCCGGCCAGGTGCTGGACGCCGACACCCTGCCCCGGCGTTATGCCGCCATGACCTGGTGTTTCCGTTCCGAGGCCGGGGCGGCCGGCAAGGATACCCGGGGCATGATCCGCCAGCATCAGTTCACCAAGGTCGAGCTGGTCTCCGTCGTCCACCCCGATGAATCAAGCGCCGAGCTGGAACGCATGACCTCGTGCGCCGAGGAGGTCTTGAAACGCCTCTATCTTCCCTACCGGGTGGTGGTGCTGTGCGCCGGCGAGATGGGCTTTTCGGCGGCCAAGACCCACGACATAGAGGTCTGGCTGCCCGGCCAGGACCGCTACCGCGAGATTTCAAGCTGTTCGGACTGCACCGGTTTCCAGGCCCGGCGCATGAATGCCCGGTTCAGGGAAAAGGGCAAAAAGGAAACCGGCTTTGTCCATACCCTCAACGGTTCCGCCCTGGCCGTCGGCCGCACCCTGATCGCCATACTGGAAAACAACCAGCGATCGGACGGCTCGGTAATGGTGCCCGAGGCCTTGAGGCCCTACATGGGCGGGCTGGAAGTCATCAAGCCCCAAAACGGGGGATAAGATGATGGGAGGGGGCAAGCCGCTTGACCTTTCCAGGGCGCGTATCCTGATATCCAACGACGACGGCATCGAGGCGCCGGGCCTGAGACTGCTGGAGAGGATATTAAAACCCCTTGCCGCCGAGGTCTGGGTGGTGGCTCCCCTCACCGAACAAAGCGCCGCCGGACATTCCCTGACGCTGCGCCGTCCGCTGCGCATCAACAGGCTGGGCCCCCGTCGTTTCACCGTCGACGGCACCCCCACCGACTGCGTCCTTCTCGGCGTCAACCAGGTGATGAAGGACAACCGGCCCGACCTGGTTATCTCGGGCATCAACCAGGGCGGCAACCTGGGCGAGGACGTGACCTATTCGGGCACCGTGGCGGCCGCCATGGAAGGGACCCTGATGGGGATCCGGGCCATTTCGTTGAGCCAGGTAACCGATGACAAGCGCGCCACCAGGTGGGCGGCATCGAGGAAGTGGACGCAAGGGGTGCTGAAAAAACTGGCCGCCCAGAGATGGCCCCAAAACGTGCTTATCAACGTCAACTTCCCCGACGTACCGGCCGCCAGGGTGACCGGCATCGAGGTCACCCGCCAGGGAAACCGCAAGATCGGCGGCCAACTGGCCGAAGGCGTCGATCCCCGCGGCGATACCTATTTCTGGATCGGCAACCAGCGCATCGAGGACCGCTTCAAGGCGGGCACCGATCTCGAAGCGGTGATAAGGGGCGCCGTTTCGATCACCCCGCTGACGCTGGACCTTACCCACGCCTCGACATTGAAGTCCCTGAAGGCGGTGTTCGGATGAACCCCGGCCCACCGGCCGACCCGGAGGCCGCCAAGGCCCGCTTTATCCTCGGCCTCAGGGCGGCCGGCGTCACCGACACCCGGGTCCTGGCCGCCATGGAGAAGGTGCCGCGCCAGGTCTTCACGCCCGAGCCGTTCAGGGACAGGGCCTACGACGACATCACCCTGCCCATAGGCTATAGCCAAACCCTGAGCCAGCCCATGGTGGTGGCGGCCATGACCCAGGCCCTGGAAGTCGGAGAGCGGATGAAGGTGTTGGAGATCGGCACCGGATCGGGCTATCAGGCGGCGGTGCTGGCCGGGCTGTGCCGGCGTCTTTACACCATCGAGTTCCACGGCCCGCTGCTCGAGGA
>JAZFTA010000287.1:0-4282 GCA_036446415.1 Rhodospirillales bacterium
ACCAAACCGGGACTCGCCATAGGAGTCGGCGAGCCCGCCATAACGCCGGCGCCGAGAAGGATGATGGCCCAGGCAATCAGTGAAATCGCCAAGCAACTGGACGCCTCGGCCGACGTAGTCATTACCGTTTCCATAGCCGGCGGCGAGGAGATCGCCGAAAAGACCTTCAACCCCCGGCTCGGCATCGTCGGCGGCCTTTCGGTGCTGGGCACGACGGGAGTGGTAATTCCCTACTCCTGCTCGGCCTGGGTCCATGCCATCCGCTGCTCCGTCGACGTGGCCAGGGCGGGCGGATACAAACACATCGCCGGGTCCACCGGCCGGACGTCGGAAGCGGCGGTCCGGGCCCTGCACGGGCTGGACCAGACCCAGTGCGTTGAAATGGGAGACTTCGCCGGGGCCTTGCTTAAATACTTAAAATCAAACCCCATCGATCGCCTGACCATAGCCGGCGGATTCGCCAAGATGTCGAAGCTGGCGGCCGGTGATATGGACCTCCACTCGTCGCGATCGCAAGTGGACATCGAAGCCCTGGCCGGCATGGCCAAGGATCTGGGGGCCAGCCCCGGACTGGTGGAAAGGGCCAGGCGGGCCAACAGCGCCGGCCAAATACTGGAAATGGCCACAAGCGAAGAACTGGCCATTGGCGACATGATCGCCAAGGGGGCCAGGGAAACGGTGCTGGCCACTCTTTCCGGCGGCACCGAGGTCGACGTGGCGGTTTTCGACCGCCGGGGCGGGCTGGTCGGCCATGCCTAAAAAAATACTGATCCTGGGCGGAACGTCGGAGGCCGCCGGCCTGGCGAGGCTTGGGGCCGCGAGGTTCGGCCAAAAAACCGAAATAATATCGTCGCTGGCCGGCCGCCGGGCGCCCCAGCCCGGCCTTCCCGGCAAGGTCCGCATCGGCGGTTTCGGCGGCGTCCAGGGCTTAAGCGAATACCTCAAGAACGAATGCATCGATCTCGTCGTCGACGCCACCCATCCCTTCGCCGCCAAAATATCGGCCAACGCATTCGCCGCCTGCATCGGCGCCGAGGTGGGGCGCCTTGCCCTGGTCCGCCCGCCCTGGCGGTTGCCGCCCAACGCCAAGTGCCTGGAGGTGGGAGACATGGAGGAGGCCGCCAAAATCCTGCCCGATATATCGCGCCGCGCCTTCCTTACCGTCGGCCTGGGCGGATCGGCGGCGTTTTCCGGCGTCGAGGGGGTCTGGTTCCTGGTCCGGACCATCGAGCCGCCGGCCGAACAGCTACCCTTAAAAGACTTCGAACTCATATGCGCCGGCCCGCCGTTCACCTTGGAAGGTGAGCTGAAAATTCTCGAAGATCACAAAATCGACACGCTGGTCTCCAAGCACAGCGGCGGCGAGGCTACCCATGCCAAGATCGAGGCGGCGCTGGAGAAAAAAATCAAGATCGTCCTGATACGCCGTCCGTTTCCCGAGCCCGGCGAAATCGTTGAGAGCGCCGAGGAGGCATTGGAATGGCTGGAAAGGCGGATCTGAACCGGCTCTAGTCCTTCGGCCTCAGCGAGTGATGGTGGGACGGATCATACAGATGGCTGCCGGCGAAATCCTTTTCGGCCAGGGCCCGGCCGACCAGTACCAGGGCGGTGCGGGTGATCCTTGCTTCCTTCACCCTGTCCTGGATGCCGGCCAGCGTCGTGCGGATGATCAATTCGTCCGGCCAGCTGACCCGATAGGCGACTACGGCGGGACAGTCCTCTCCGTAATGGGGAACAAGGTCTTTCACCACATTGGCGATGTTGGCGGCGGAAAGGTGGATCGCCAGCGTCGCCCCGCTTTGGCCCAATGTCTTAAGGTCCTCGCCTTGGGGCATGGCCGAACTTTTGGTCGAGGTCCTGGTCAGGATTATGGTCTGGCACACCCCGGGCAGGGTCAACTCGGTCCTAAGGGCGGCGGCGGCGGCGGCGTATGACGGCACCCCCGGCGTCACGTCGTAATCGATGCCCAGACCGTCCAAACGCCGCATCTGTTCGGCCATGGCCCCGTACAGCGACGGGTCGCCGGAATGGACGCGGGCCACGTCGAGGCCGGCCTCATCGGCTTTTTTCATTTCGTCGATTATCTGGTCCAAATTCAGCGGCGCGGTGTCCATGACAAGCGCCCCTTCAGGCGCCTCGGCGACGATTTCCTGGGGCACCAGCGAACCGGCGTAGAGGACCACTTCCGACGAGCCGATCAACTCAAGCCCGCGAACCGTGATAAGGTCGGCCGCCCCCGGCCCGGCGCCTATGAAGTGAACAGTCATGGCGTCCGGTTACTTGGCTATCACGTCCTGAATGATGTCGAGTATCCTTCCCGTCGCCTGTTCGACCAGGACCACGTCGTTATCGACGATAACCCTTTCCTGGCCTCTGGAAGGCGGCGGCAGCTTGGACTTCAGGTCATCGGGCAGGCCGCGCTTGGCCAGCCCCGGCGGCAGAATGCCGTTGCGCTCCAGCTGTCTGGCCAGTCCCGGCGGCAGGTTTTTCTTGTTGGCCAGTCCCGGCGGCATGTCCTTGTTCTTTTTTCCCTTCTTGGCTTTTTTGTTTTTCTTGCCTTTTCCCTTGCCATCATCTTCGTCTTGGCGCCCGGATTTATCCTGGCCCCCGCGCCTTGCCTGGCCGAAGAAATCCTCGATGATACGCTTCTCGACTTCCTTGAAAATCACGTCGCCTACCGGGTTTGTGGTTTGGGCGGCAGCGGGCCAAGCGAAAAGAACTATAAGAACGGCGGCGATCATGGTGCGCATGGCATATCCTCCAAACATCAACTACTTGCTTTCCTTGTTTTTTTCCGGTCCATCTTAGACTCATAACCCCTCGGCGTGTAGACCCAGCCCCTGCCTCCCCTTTCGATCAACCTGGTGCGGCTGGAACCGATAAGAATGATGGTCCGCATGTCGGCGTGATCGGGGGTCAGCTCGCCGAGGGGGATGAATTTCACGCTTTCCCCGTCGCGGCCCAGGTTGCGGGCTATGACCACCGGCGTATCGGCGGGGCGGGACTTCAGCAGGATTTCACAGGCGGCGGCCAGCTGGGTGCGGCGGCGCTTGGAAACCGGGTTATACAAGGCGATGACGAAATCGCTTTCAGCGGCGGCCCGCAACCGGCGCTCTATTTCCTCAAAAGGGGTCAGCAGGTCGGAAAGGGAAATGGCGCAGAAATCATGGCCCATGGGCGCCCCGGCCCTGGCCGCCGCGGCCTGCAGGGCCGAGATGCCGGGGTTGATGGAAACCTCCAGGCGGTTCCATTCAGCCCTGTCCTCGCGATCCAAAAGCTCGAAGACCAGCGAGGCCAGGGCGTAGATGCCGGCGTCGCCGGAGCTTACCAAGGCCACGTTCCTGCCCTGGGCCGCCAGTTCCAGGGCCTTTCGAGCCCGCTTTTCCTCCTGGGTCATTTTTGATTCGTGCAAGGCCTTGCCTTCCACCAGGTCGGCGATCAGGTCCATATAAAGTCCGTAGCCGACCACGTCGGTGGCCTCGCTTAGGGTCCTGGCGGCTTCCGGGGTGCGCCATTCAGACGAACCGGGACCGATGCCGACCACCGTAAGCTTTCCTCTCATGCGTCCCGTATTTGAACAGTCTATATCGCATCTCGAGCGGGCGATGGCCGAGGTCGCTCTTTTTGAGGTCTTCTTGGGTACTATCAGCTCCCCATCCGGCCCGGCGGCGGCCAGGGCGGCGCCCTCGGCGACGCCGTGACAACCGACCGCTTTGAACACCTGGGAGGAAGGATTGGCCAGGCGGTCCTTCATGGCTTCGAGTTCTTTTGCGTCGAAAAAACGGGCCGGAACGCCGAGGCGCGCCGCCAGGGCGTGAACCGCTTCCTCGTCCGATTTGAGGTCCAGTGAAACCACGCAGGCCACGGAAAATGGCGACAACCCGGCCCCGGTAATGGCTTCTTCGGCCAGACTTATCAATTCCTCCGGCCCGGCCCCCCGCTCGCAGCCCACCCCAAGGGCCAGCGTCGGGGGATGGAGCACCAGTTCCCCATCCGATCCCTGGCAATCCCTGTCGGTGATCCTGACCGCCGTTTCCCCTTGATCGGCGAAGGGGGCGCCCGAACCCTCCAGCCACGATGCGTTCCCGGCCTCCACCCTCAAGGCCACCGGGCCGCCGGCCAGCAGGGCCGCCGCCACCCCCTTGGCGGCCTGGGGATTGGCAAGGCGCCAGCCCGGCGGCGGGTCGTCCAGGCCGAAGCCGAAGCGGCTGTCGCTGGCCGTGGTGACGGCGGCCCTTCCGCCCAGCCCCCCGGCGATTGATCGGGCCAGCCGGTTGGCGCC
>JAZFTA010000288.1:0-2812 GCA_036446415.1 Rhodospirillales bacterium
TAATCCTTGCCTATCGCGGTCGGCGGCAGGTCCAGCTTCAGTTCGGGAACGGAGCGTCCGACATAGGCGGTGAAGGTGTTTGAGTTGGGGCCGGGCCAGACCCGGTATTGGCCGGTAAAGGGATATTTCCTGGCCGCCTCGTCGATGCGCCCGATGACGTCGTCTACCCCGTCGCCGCGCAGATCGGCGATAATTTCGGGCATCGCCCCGAACCAGCGGGCGTCGGCCGGGCGGTCATGAATGGCCAGCGCCGAACTTCCATTATAGGCCCGCCAGCCGATCACTTCGTAGACCGTGAACCGGGGCGCCCCGGTGGGCTTGACGGCGACCCAGCTGTGCACCCCGAAGGCGCCGCGCCAGCTGAAGGCCCGGGCCGTATAAACCTGGACGATGGCTTCCTGGTGAACGGAAGGGTCGGGCGCTATGCCGGCCGGCTCACGGCTGGCGGTGCGCCAGTCACCGGCCATGGCGGCCTGGGCCAGGGCCAAGGCTGTGAGGCCGCCAAGGACCAGGGAAAGCCTTTTCAAATGGGAAATGCCTATTCCTTTCATCGCGCATAATCATAATGCGTATGGATATACGAAGCCAGCCGCCGGCGAAAGACCGGCCGGCGGGGGGAGGAAAATATCATAACAATTACCATGCGCTGTTGGGTATAAGAACCGGATGCCCAACTCCACCGATCAACCTATGGCCCAGATTGCCGCCAAGCGCTGGCAATTCTGGATCGACCGGGGCGGCACATTTACCGATGTGGTGGCCCAGGATCCCGACGGCCGCCTGGTCTCGCGCAAGCTGCTATCGGACAATCCGGAGCATTATCCCGACGCGGCGGTCCAGGGCATTCGCGACATCCTGGGCTTGGCGCCGGACGATGCCATAGACCCGGACGCCATCGGATCCGTCAAGATGGGCACCACGGTGGCCACCAACGCCCTGCTGGAGCGCCAGGGCGAGCCGACGGTCCTGGTCATCACCAAGGGTTTCGGCGACGCGCTCCGCATCGGCTATCAGAACCGGCCGCGTATTTTCGACATGCACATTGTGCTCCCTCAAATGCTCTATTGTCATGTCATAGAGGTCGACGAGAGGATAAGCGCCGGCGGCGAGGTCCTGGTGAAGCCCGATGCCGGAGCCGTCAGGCTGATGCTGCGGGCAGCCCACGATAGGGGCATCCGTTCCGCGGCCATCGTCTTCATGCACGGCTATCGCTACCCCGAACACGAACGGATGGCCGCCGGAATAGCCCGCCAGGCCGGGTTCACGCAGGTTTCAACCTCCCATGAGGCGGCCCCGTTGATGAAGTTGGTGTCGCGTGGCGACACCACGGTCGCCGACGCCTACCTGACGCCCATACTCCGCCGTTACGTTGACGGCGTCGGCGCCGAGATGGAAGGGGTGCGGCTCATGTTCATGCAGTCCAGCGGCGGCCTGACCGACGCCCATCTGTTCAAGGGCAAGGACAGCATACTTTCAGGTCCGGCCGGCGGGGTCGTCGGCATGGCCCGGACCGCTTCCCTGGCCGGCTTCAAAAAAGTGATCGGCTTTGACATGGGCGGCACCAGCACAGACGTTTCCCATTACCACGGCTCATACGAGCGGGCCTTCGAAACCCACATCGGCGGCGTCAGGATACGGGCCCCGATGATGCGCATCCACACCGTCGCGGCGGGCGGCGGATCGGTGCTGCATTTTGACGGCTCACGCATGCGGGTCGGCCCGGATTCGGCGGGCGCCAATCCGGGACCGGCCTCTTACCGGCGCGGCGGACCGCTGACGGTAACCGACTGTAATGTCCTGTTGGGAAGGATTCAGGCCCGCTTCTTTCCCAAGGTTTTCGGGCGCAACGGAGACGAGCCGCTGGATGTGGGCGAGGTGCGGGCCCGCTTCGGAGAGTTGAGCGAAAAAATCGGCGCCCCATCGGGTGAAAAACCAACGCCCGAACAAATCGCCGAAGGATTCCTTACAATCGCCGTGGAGAACATGGCCAACGCCATAAAGAAAATCTCCGTACAGCGCGGCTACGACATTACCCAATACACCCTGAACTGCTTCGGCGGGGCCGGCGGGCAGCACGCCTGCAGGGTCGCCGACACCCTGGGCATGACCACGGTGTTCGTTCACGCCCAGGCCGGCGTACTGTCGGCCTACGGCATGGGCCTGGCCGACGTCGGCGCAATGCGCCAGGGGACGGTGGAGGAGAGGCTGGCCGAAGCAATCGCGCCCAGCCTGACGGCGCGGATGGAAGAACTCGAGAAAAGCGCCATCGACGAGGTCCTGGGCCAGGGAATCGCCTCGACCGGCATAACGACATTGAGAAAGGCCCACCTGCGCTTCGAGGGAACGGACACCGCAATCAGTGTCGGCTTCGCCGGCATCGGGAAGATGACAGGCGACTTCGAGGCGGCCCACCGGCGGCGCTTCGGTTTCGTAATGGAAAGCCGGGACGTGATTGTCGAGGCGCTGTCGGTGGAGGCCGTCGGCGCAACCGGTAACTTGCGCGAAACGGCGATGAAGAGCGATTCCCCGATCACCGCTCCGGCGCCGCTGGACACGGTTACGGTTTACTCGGGCGGCGCCCTGCTTGAAACTCCGGTTTACAAATTTGAATCCCTAACCCCCGGGGGCTCCGTCGCCGGACCGTCGATAATCTTCGAAGCCAACTCCACCACCGTCGTCGAGCCCGGCTGGCGGGCCGTAATGACCCCATACGAGCATTTGGTCATGACCCGCGCCGAGCCCCGCCCCCATGCGATATCCGTTGGCGCCGGCGCCGACCCGGTGATGCTGGAGATATTCAACAACCTGTTCA
>JAZFTA010000289.1:0-5156 GCA_036446415.1 Rhodospirillales bacterium
AGACGGCGCAACAACGTCATCCGTTTCGACGCAAGATTTATAAAATACCCTTTCGAAAACGGCCTGAACGGCCTTAGTCCCGAGGACCGCTTTGAATGTCTTAATTCGTATCTCAACAACGACCATCCGGAGCCCACGAACTTCAAGGAATGGCTTTATCACGCCTTCGGCACGGGCATCGCCGAAAAGTATCTGATTCCCTATAACGAAAAGATATGGAACATTCCGGCCGAGGAGATGGCCTTCGACTGGGCCGAGGAACGCGTCCCCAGGCCGCCCGCCGAAGACGTGATAAAGGCCGCCGTCGGCGTCGAAACGGAAGGTTATACCCACCAGCTTCATTTCAACTATCCCGAAAAGGGCGGCATAGAGGCCCTGCCCGTGGCGCTGGCCGGAAAATGCGGCTCGATCATCAGTAATTTCACGGTCTCCAAGGTGTGGCGGGAAAGTAACGGCTGGCGGGTCGGCGACGGCCGCGAGGTCAGGAATTTCGACAAGATTGTATCGACGATCCCGGTGTTGGCCCTGATAGAGGCCTTGGACGGCGTTCCCGACGAAATAGCGGAATGCGCCAGGGCCTTGAAGCACAACTCATTGATCGTGGTCATGCTGGGCTTCGAGTGCGCCGAGGCGGTGCCCTATACGGCCGTCTATGTGCCGGACCCTTCCCTGGCCTTTCACCGTTTATCGTTCCCCCTTAACTTCACCCCCCACGGGGCGCCGCCGGGATGCGCCGCCGTCGCCGCCGAAATCACCACCAATCCCGGAGACGGCGTCCATGACCTTGGTGATGGGGAAGTAACCGAACTGGTCGTCGAAGGGCTTTCGGCCATGGGCCTGATCGATGCCGGGAAGATCAACTTCCGCCATGTCAGCCGCACCAGGCACGCCTATGTGCTGAGGACATTCGACTACGGCGAAAACCTGGCCCGCGTCCTCGGATACCTGGACGGCCTTGGCATCGTCAGCCTTGGCCGCAACGCCGAGTTCGAATACATAAACATGGACGAGGCCGTCAGGCGGGCCATCGAAGCGGCCGGGCGCTTGGACGGGGAAGACGGATGATGTTCGCTGCGAGCCGCGATTACTATGCCTTCGAAGAGGTGGACCCGGCCGTGGTCGGTCTTTTCAAGGGCTGGCTGCCGGCCGATGGGAAGTCCGTGCTCGACGTCGGGTGCGGCCGGGCCGGGCTGGGCCGCGTCCTTGAAGGCATGGGTTTCAAGGTCACCGGGATGGAGCAAAACGCCGTTCCCCTGGCGGTGGCCCGTGAGCGTATCGGCGAGGTGCTTGAGATGGACATAACCGACCATGAGGCGGTGGCCGCCGCCATCGGCGACCGCAGGTTCGACTTCCTGGTATTCACCGACGTGCTGGAGCACCTGGCCGATCCATTGGCGGCGCTGCGTTTTTACAAGCGGTTTCTCGCCGGCGGCGGGCATCTGGTCTTGACGGTGCCCAATGTGGCGGTGTGGGACAATCGGTTGCGGCTCCTTTTCGGGGCCTTCGACTACACCGGCGACGGATTGATGGACCGCACCCATTTGCGTTTTTTTACCTTCCAAAGCGCCAAAATCCTCATCGAGGAAAGCGGCCTGAGGGCGACAACCGTAACTTTCTCGCCGGGCATAGTCAGGGCCTTCCTGCCGCTGGTAAAAAAGTTGATGTTTCCAGCCGATAGCGGGGCATCGGAAGGCGATCCGGGGGCCATAATGGATTCGCCGGCCTACAAGGCCTATGAAGCCTATATCATGCCCATCGAGCGCGCCCTTTGCGCCCTGACCAGGGGCCTGCTCGCCTTTCGCATAGTCATTGCAGCAGAAGACGGCGGGGATAACCGCTAATAACCCTATCAACCATCAACGTCATGGCCGCCGCTAGTGGGCCGGTAGAGGCCGATGGCGTGCAGAATGAGGGTCGAAACGAAGGTCAGAAACGATATCACTATGGCCAGCAGGCCGGCCACCGCCAGATGGTTGACGGCTATTATATCCTCGGTGACGATGAACCCGGCCCCGACGTACGCGTCGGCGAAGTTATAGGCCAGCCCCAGTCCGGCGACGAACATAACGCCGACAACCGCCATTGTCGGCGTGTAGGCGAACCGTGACCGCCAGCGCCTGTTGGCCTGGCCGCTGTAATCGTAAAGCGACTGCGCTATGCAGCCCAGAAAGAAACACTGCAGGCCGACGATAGACAGCGTCGATCCCAACAACATGGCGTTAAGGGAAAAAGTGATTCCTCCGATAGTAACCGGCCCCGGGATCAATGGAAGCGTGACCAGAAGGCCAAGCGCCAGCAGCGCCAGTCCCGGCTTCATGACGAAGAAATCGGCGCCGTGGATCAGCATCGTCCTGAGGTTTATCCATCCGGCGTACCACGACGAAAACCATCCGGCCCGCTTGTGGTGGCTAAGGCGGCCTTCCCGGTCCTTGTAGAACCTTACCGGCACCTCCACCGTTTTAAGATTAAGGCGCAGCGATTTTACGATCATCTCGGATGCGTAGTCCCATGACTGGGAACTGAGGTTCATCTCCTTCAGCGCCGCCAGGGTAATGCCGCGCATGCCGCAATGGATGTCGGAGAACCCGGTGCCGTAGATGAAGTTGAGGATGAAGTTGGTCAAAGGGGTTCCGAAATAGCGGTGCAGGGGAGGCATGGCGCCTGGTTCTATGGATCCGGCGAACCTGGATCCCATGACGAACTCATATCCTTCGCGGAAGCGTTCGATGAACGGCCCGATCTCCCTGAAATCGTAGGTGCAGTCGGCGTCGCCCAGGATCAGGTATTTACCGCGGATGAAGGGGATCGCGTCTATATAGGCCCGGCCCAGGCCGCGCCTTGGGACTTTCAGCACCCTCGCCCCCTTGGCCAGGGCTATTTCGCCGGTGCGGTCGGCGGAGCTGTCGATTATCAGGATTTCGGCGGCCGCTCCGGCCTTTTCCATGCCTTCTCGGCACCAGTCCACGAAACTTCCGATCACCGGTTCCTCGTCAAGGGCCGGAATGACGACGGAGACTTCCGGATCCGCGACATCGTCTTTTGGGATCAGGAGGGTTGGCTTTTGCGTTTCGCCCATTTGCGCGGGCCTCGTTCTTGGAAAATGGTTCCGGATTTTAGCGGCGAAAACCGCGCCATGCAAAAAACATCGGCCATTTATCCTTATGGCGGTTGATATTGGCTACAGGTTTAAATATGCGGCCAAATCAGCCGGGAAGACAGGTGAGCGGGGAAACAGAATAACCGCCGCCAGGCCGATGGCCACGCCGTAAGGGATGTTTTGTTGCTTTTCGCCGTCGGACCCGGACCACGGGGCGTCCGGGAGCAGCGGCAGGTACAAGGACAGCCGCTTCAACAAAATGACCGCCAACGCCAAGGCGCCGCCGATCAAAGCCATATAGACGAAATAGACGGTCAAACCGTCCCACCCGACCCAGACGCCGGTAGCCGCCAGCAGCTTTACGTCGCCGCCGCCGATCAGGTGGGAGGCGAACAGCGCCGCGCCGAACGCGAACAGTCCGATACCGACCCCGTAATGAACGGCTATTGTCTGTAAACCGATCCCCTTAGCAAGGGCGGCCGGCAGGAAAAGAATGAAGATAGTTACCGGTGTCCAATTGGGAATGTGCAGGGTGCGGAAGTCGGAAACGACGGCATAGCCCACTATCAATGTGAACGAGGCCGCCAAAAGCCACTGGGAAATAATCAGGACGTTATCCAACGGGCTCAGACGCCTCCATGGATTGGAGGCAACCGTACCAAGGCAGGACTAAAACGCAATACGCCTTACCCTCTCGGCCCGCTAATCCCGATAAGCGGCCGCGAAAGCAAGGCGGAAAACTTCTAGGTCGAATATGAGACCTAGATGGAATTGCCAACCTGGTTGAACATGTTCTTTAGGTCGGTGCCGAGCGCGGTCAAGGCAACGATAATAACGACGGCGATCAGGGCGGCGATCAGCCCGTATTCAATTGCCGTCGCCCCGGCATCGTCTTTCCAAAGGACCTTCATAAAGCGGCTAAACTTTTTCGCCATAGGCTGGAACTCCTCTGTTATACATTACTAAATAATAACGCCACTCGACACGAACATACGACCTTATCCCCCCAATGCCGTAAACAGAGTGGCGACTCATAATCTACGTTACAAATTCTAAAAAATAAGTCAAGGGAGAGACTTTTTTTGTTTTGCCTTGACAAGGCTGAAACCAAGGCCAAGGGCGGCATAAGTGTTAATTGCGACTGGGAAACATAATATAAACATCAGGTTATATTAATCATCGGAATTATTGTTTTTGGCGAGAATGGTTCAATGAAGATCACGGCCGCAAACATGAAATTATGCATTTTCGGTCATAGTCATATTTCGCGGTGAGTTCCGCGGCGACGGCGGCTATTTGAAAATTTATCGGGTTTCGCCTGGATTCTTACCACTAGGAAGTCAGGGTTCGCCGGACCGCGTCCTTCCAGCCGGCGTACTTTGCGTCCCGCTCGGCATTGCCCATGGTTGGTTCGAAGCGCCGTTCCAAACGCCAGGCGGCGGCGAATTCGTCCAGCCCAGGATAGAACCCGGACTTCATGCCGGCCAGATAGGCGACGCCTAGCGCCGTCGTCTCCAGAACCTGGGGCCGGTCGACCGGGGCGGCCAGCATGTCGGCGAGGCATTGCATCGTCCAGTCGCTGTTCACCATCCCGCCGTCGACGCGGAGCACCGTATCGAGACCGGCCGCGCCGGACCAATCGCCCCGCATGGCCTCCAAAAGGTCCCGGGTCTGATAACAGACGGCCTCAAGCGCCGCCCGGGCCAACTCGTTCGGTCCGGTGGCCCGGGTTATGCCACTCAGCACGCCGCGGGCCTCGGCGTCCCAATAGGGGGCCCCGAGGCCGACGAAGGCCGGAACCAGATAGACGTCTTGCGCCGCGTCGGCCTGGGCCGCCATCGGGCCGGTTTGAGAAGCGTGTTCGATGATGCCCAGCCCGTCGCGCAGCCATTGCACCGCCGCGCCGGCGATGAAAATGGATCCTTCCAGGGCATAGGTCGGGTTTCCGTCCAGTTGATAGGCGATGGTGGTCAGCATCCGGTTGTCGGACGCCACGGCCTCGGCGCCGGTGTTCAGAACCGCGAAACAGCCGGTGCCGTATGTCGACTTCATCATGCCG
>JAZFTA010000290.1:0-9884 GCA_036446415.1 Rhodospirillales bacterium
CCCCCGCAACCAACCAATTATGGCCCCCTCGTGGGGCCATAATTGGTTGGTTTCTCGTGGGGTTAGGATTTGAACCTACGGGGAAGTAGGTTCAACCACCGGCGCAACAAGGCGCTAGCCTTGTGAAACAGCGCCAAGGTCACGGAGCACGGCGAAGCCGCGCGCACGTAAATCCTACCCCCGCAACCATCAAGATACTACCGTCGCTTCCATTGGAGGCGGCGGTTTTGCTTTGCTGGGTAAATGCGAGAATCTGCGCCAGTGCGCAGCCATGAGTGCAGATACCAACAGACGCGGAGGCATTCGAAACCGTGCCGGAAGACCGAAGCTGGTTGTCAGCCAACAGGAGACATTGGCAGAGAGAATGGTTGCAGAGAGAATTTTTTCCACTAGTGGTGAAATTGAGGTACAGTTTTAACGAGTCGGTGGAGCAAAGATTATATTGCTGGGTATCTTGATTGATTTAATTCGTTAGGTTTGGAGGGTGCGGGATGGCGGCTTTGCAACAAATGGCAGCCGGGAGAAGCTTGGCCCGGCTGAAAGCGGCCGGTGCGGCAACCACCAAAACAACCGTCGCCAACGCCACCGCCGGCGCCAAAACCGGCGGTGCCCTGGCCGGCAAGTCGGCTATGGGCGCCGGGGTCTCGGCCAAGGCGGGATCGGCTTCGTCTATCCTGGCCGGCCCTGGGCCGGCAACCATATGGTCGGGGAAAGGACTGAGCGTCGGCCTCGGTCTCGGCACCTGGGGACCGATTCTGCTGGTTGCCGGATGCGCCGCCGCCGGCTGGTTCTTCTACAAAAACTATTACCGGAAGTCGGTGCTGGACAAACCGTCGTTCTGAGTCTTGGAAGCAAGACACAGGCCACCTGTAAGACACGGGCTTTGTGATGGGAAAGGAGGGGGCATGAAAGCAGAGACGTTGGTTAACTTGGTGGCGCGGGGCGGCATTGTTTTGTACCTCGGCAGTACGATAAAATGGTTATTTGACCAGCGTACCCGTGAGATCAACCCTATGCGTATTTACTCGAGCTCCGAGGCGGCGCGCTTCCTCGGCGTTGATCGTCGTTCCGTGGTTTTACTTATTAAAAACAATAAGATGCAGGGGAAACTGGTGCGGGGGAACTTTCGTATCATGGGCCAAAGTATCCTCGAGTATTTGAGCCAATGAAGATGTACCGCTGACCCCGGCGTCACTTTTTGTGGCGAAAGATGTGCAAGAGCGTAAAGGTTACCAAAGCCGCCCCGGCCACAGGATGTAGAGGCATCATCGGCCTGACTATCCGCAAAGCTGTCAGAAGCAGGGTGGCCAGCGAAACCCCCATCCCCACCTTTATTAAATCTCCTTTACGCTGGCGTATCTCGTCCTGGCTTGGCGTCTGCCGGCGTCCACTGGGCTTGGTTGGGCGAGTGTTCCGCGGCTTGGAGTTGGTTGTTTTTTCAGATTCCATAGCATCCACCTCAATAGACAATCATCAGCCAAACAGGCTTGTTTCTTTTGCTGTTGGAGTTTGGCTATGGGCGATTTAAGTCCGCAGCCTAATTCAGGATCCTGCCAGAAGCGTCTTTCATCTTCGCGATCTCTGTCTGGTATTCCTGATCGAAGCGTTTCTGTAGCCGCGCTTCCTCTCTTTCCGACCACTCCGAGATTTTGTTCAGGGCGGCTTCCTTCTGGGTGGCGATGGAAGACTCTAATTCCGACATATTCTTTCGCTTCCGCTCCTCGATATCGCGTTCGAGATTTGCCTTATTCTTTTCGAGCTCGGCTATTTCGGCCTTTAGCCTTCGCACCTTCGAGCCTCTAGGTTTTTTCTCGCGGAACTTCCTCATGGGAAATTCGACGAGCATACTGTAGCCGAAAATTGCACCTACGAACGCAAGAACCCCAAGAAAAATCGACATTTCACTATTCCTCGTCAATTCGGGTCAGGAGTTCTATCCACCTCATCTTGCTGTCGACATTGTCCTCGAACTCCTCTAGCACAGCGACGGCGCCATCTACATCACTACGCAGGATAGCCGATTTTGTGACTTTCAAGTCGATATTCAACCGGGAACAAACCACCCTGTCAATAGATTCGGCATCAAACCTGGGAGCCTCGAACAACACGCCGTGCAAGGAGATGTTGATAGCCATTCCCAGGAACTGGGAACCGTCGCGGTTGGTCCAATGAATGATCATGGCGCCCGGCGGCACCGCCACCCGCAGCGAGAACCGCCTTTCCCGATCGGTCAGCCAATCCGTGCCGCTTACATTCTTGGCCACCTCCCTGGCCCGGACCCGTCTGAACAGAACCCAGGCTGCGGCTCCACCCAGAACGAGTATCATCAGCATCATAATCACGGCGAAAGTACTTTTCGCCTCGGCCTCGGCTTTTGCCTCCGCCCCTTCCGCCTCTGCTTCTGCTTGCGCCGCTGCCTCTGCCGTTACCTTCTGTTCGCCGGCCATGGCGCTGGTCTTGGCCAGCAAGACCACCTTAAGCCGCTCTTCGCTGGGCGTGTTCCTTATCGACCCCGACTGGTCGAAAAGGACGACCACCCCGCCGGCCTCGTCGGCCGGGGCCGGGCGACAGGTCAGGACGAAAACGAACGCAAGGATCAGCAGGAACTTAACCGACATTCCCCAGATTGCTCCCAAAATCGTCCCCTATGATAGCCAAACAGGCCGGATAGGGAAACCATGAACCGCTTCTTGACCTGATCGGTTCAATTTTTGCGAACGAACAGCTTGTGATGGTCCCGTTGGGTCAAAAACAGCCCTTATCGGCAGCCCCAAATGATGTCCTCTCTACCCCCTACAAGCAGACATCCCGGCCCCCCGGGGCGTCGAGCCCCCTTGACGATGCCCACCTTGGCGATTCTGGGGCATCGCCGGCGGGCGCTCTCCTGCCGAGAAACCGGGATAGGGGATCGTATGGGCGCCATATGTTGGATTCTTACCACTAGGCTCCCAAGCTGCAGAATTGGTAAGGCGGGCTACTATGGCAATGGTTGACCACAGCGTTGACATGGAGCATAGTTTCGAGGGTTCGCAACCCCCGGAGATCGTTGATATTATGAAACCCGCAAACGCGCAAGAGGCCGGCGCGGAGAGGGGGGGTGACCGCGACGAGAACTGGCCACCGTCCGTCATCACCTTCGAAAACTCTTTCTTCTCGGCTGTCGAGGGCAGTTACTTCCGGGTTCCCGAACACGGTGTAGAGGCGGAGATGGTGATGCCGCTCGAGGGCGGCTCGGCGGTTCTTTCATTCCCGGGTATCAAGCGCGAACTGAAACTAACCGACGATTCGCACGACAGCCGTATGTTCAAGCTGATCGAGGATTCGTTGATGTACGTCCGCGGGATCAAGTGCGGCGATCCCGTGCCGACGGAGTTGACCACCGGCGAGTCGTCGTGGGAGGTAACCGACCGCGACCGGATGGTCGCCATCTCCCGGCTGACCATGCAACTGGTCACCTGGCTGTCGGGTGACGAGGCCGTGGTCACCAGCATCGAACAGCTGATCCAGGTTGCCGCCGATCCCGAGATGAAGGGAAAGATCAACCAGGCCTTCGGCAAGGTCACCAAGAAGCTCGGTATCGACCGGGAGGAAGCGAACCGGCGGATCGACATCCTGGCCGAGGAGACGGCCCACGTCGAGGCGTTGCGCGACAAGTTCCGGGGGCTCTGCGATATCGAGACCAAGATCGCGTCCCTCGAAACCGCCTACGCGGACGACATGGCGGTCACCCAGACCATCGACGGGGCGGCCCGCCTGATGAAAATCCCCATCAAGGACTTCCGGACGATTATTGGGAAACTCGACGCCCAAACCAGCGATATCGTCGCCGCCCTCCAAGATACCGACGCCCACACCAAGTTCATCGTCGAGCGCCGCGGCGACCTTTATCGAAAGCTGTGGGCCTGGGATGCCATCCTCGAAGCCTGGAGCCGCCTACCGGCGGACCGTCCTTCCTACGACGCCGAGCAGCGGCTCGACGGGCTTTACCGGTTTCTCGCCCAGCGGTACCTTCCCGTCAACGAATGGGAACGCGTGTTCGAGGTCTACAAGAAACAGGAAAAACGCGTCACCGAGAAGGTATGGGGCTGAGAGTCCGTGGGGGCGTGAACAAAAAGCATTTTTCCGGAGTAAATGGCTAAGACATAGCCGATGATCAACATCCGCCTCAGGCGGCCGTCTGGCCCTTTGAGAACGGGAAGGAAAACGCCCTGCCGCCTTCCATGGGGTCTTCGGTCGCCTTTCGGGCTTGCTGCAGGACGCGTCCCAGCCGGGGTACGGTGATCGAACTGGACTGGGAAACCTTGACCAGGAGGTTCGTCCAATTGCGGACCAATGCATCGGGGCTTTCCCGAAGGCGGCCGATCAGTCCGGATTGGGCCACCGCGGTGAAATCGTCGCTGCTAAAGATGATGTTTTCTCCGGCATGGAAGATTTCGTGGAGTTCCGGGTTCAAGGTCAGGGCGCGCAGGGAAAGCACGATCACCAGAATCGAGAAGTGATCCAGATTCCCGTCAAAGTGCTGGATGTCGCGTCTTGGGTGCTGGTAGCTGGCCCCGCCCAGCAGAACGGAACGCGATCCTTTCAGGGAGGGCACGAACATGGAATCATAGTCGATCAACCGCAGTTGCCCGTCGGGGGTCACCAGCACGTTATCGTGCTTCAGGTCACCGTGGGCGATCCCCTTGGAAAGCATGTCGAGGCACAAGTTGGCCCAGGCCCGGGTGAGAGCGGCGAGGCCCTTTCGTTGCCCCTTGGCGCAGAACCTGTTGACCACGGCCCCCAGGTTCTCACCATCGATCCAGGGCATCATCACCACCGGGTACTCGCCGCTGGACGCGATTGACGAGGTTACGAAAATCTCGCCGGGGAGAAAACCGACGTCGATGAGGTAACGGGCCTCGGTTTGCTCAATGACCTGGGCGAGGGCGTGGTGGCGATCCTCCAGGTTGGGCAGATCGCGGATGAAAAACTTGAGCGCCACCTCCGTTTTGACGCCGCTCACCGACGCCTTGAAGACCGCGGCGAAATTGCCGGCCTTGAATACAGGGTCGTCGTTGACGTCGAGCACGGGGTTCACTTCCAGGGTGGCGAACCGCACCGGCGCATTGCGGAGCGCCGTCCTGTAGTCGGTTATGTTCGGATATGTCATGGCTCTTCCACCGGCAATGCTCGGCGGCCCCTCACTCGTTTGATAGGTCAATCATGGGGATGGCGCATCCTCTTCGGAAACATCCGTCCCCGCTTCATCGACCCGGCACGCTTCGGTATCGATCATGACCAGGGTAGCGTCGTCGTTGGCCAGAAGACCCTCCTTGTGATGGTCCCGGATCATTTCAACGAAGGCCGGCTCCGATTGCAGGCCGGCCCGAAGGGCCGTTAACTCATCGGCAAAACCGGAACCCGGGGCGTCCAGGTGAGCCCGCGCCGCGTCGGCCAGCCGGCTGTTGGGGTTGCGGATCAGCGACCGGAATTCGTTGAGCAGGCCGTGGGCCGGTCCCGGCGGACCGGCGGCGGGGCCTTCGGCGCCCCGGACATGCAGGCCGGCGAGATGGCGCAACAGGACGAATTGCCCGATCCCGTCGGAAGCCAGGATCACGGTGGTCCGACCGTTGAGCTCCATCGTCCCGGCCTTGAGGTGGGTTTCCTCCGGCAAATCCTTCCAATTCAGCAGGTGGGGGTCGTGCTCCAGCGCCGCCAGGGTCGGCGGGTAACAGGCGGTGAGGGCGACCCTGCCGCCGTCCTCGGCGAATACGTATAGGGGGCTGTCGCCGTAGCCGAACCAGTTGAGGGATATCCCGTCGTCCCGTTTGCGCAGCCAGCACGCCACCAGGGTAGCGAACGATCCCTCGCGGACGAATTTGCTGTGTTTACCGGGGTCGGCGGCGGCGCGGCGTTTGAATTCGCTGGAGAATTCCTCCCAGAATCCCCCGATCCACCGGTTGAGGGCGTCCAGGCCTTCTATCGGCGTTTCGGGAAGACGTTCGACCAGGACCTCGGCCCAGGGGCCGCAATACATGCCCGACGAACCGGCGCCGTCGGAGACGGCGGCCAGCACGCCGCCGCCGGTATCGGCAAACCGGTACCGGTCCTCGTTGTGCCGCCACACCGCCTGGGCCCTCGTCCCGAAATAATCGTTACTTGGTTTCGCCGCCGATTGACCATGGACCGTCCACGTCACCTTGGTCTTGGCGGCGGGGCCGTGATTTAGGGGGGCCGGCGGGGCAACGGAGGCCTCGGCCGGAAGGGGGGCGCTACCGGTTTCCGACGGCGGATCTTGAATGAACAGAGCCACGGAGGGAAATATCTCCGACGCCTATTGAGCCATTGAGGTGGCCAGGGCCTGTAGGGGATCCGCCTGGAAACTGGGATCGCTGGGGAAGGTAAAGGCTTGCCGCGTCCCGATGTCGAGAAGCTTGACCAATGCCATGGCGTCGGCGTTAAAGGCCAAGCCGCGGATCGTCGGGGTGGCATCCAGGTCCCGGTCGAATATCTCGCAGATTATGGCCCGGTAGCGGTCCGGCATCTCGCTGGACATCTCGAACAGCAACTTGGCGTACTGATCGTCGGGAAGCTGCATGGGGCTCCACGGGAAGATCACCGGATCTATGCCGTCGCCGGTAATATGGCAGTTGATCAGCAACACGCTGCCGTCGGTCGTCAGCAGACTGGTCAGCCGCCGGGCCGTGATCAGGAGGTCCTGCTCGGAGTTCACGTCGTTGGCCATGCCGTCGCTGATATTGATAACGATCGGCGGGAATGATTTGGGATGGCGGTAAATCCACTCTTCCAGGGTCGCCCGGGCCAGATTGAGGGCGGCGTTCATCGGCGTGCTCCCGACGGCGACCGGGCTCAGCCATTTGGAAACGGTGACGGTTTCCTTGACCAATTTATCCCGGACCAGGGTTTCGACCTCTTTTTTCTCCACCCAGGCGTTCTTCGCCACCTCGGAGATCGGCACCATGGTCCGGCCGGCGAGGTTTCCCTCCCAGCCGAACGCCGGACGGTTGGTCTTGCCGTAGCCGATGACGCCGATTTCGAAATAGTCGCTGACCCCCTCGTCGCGCATACACCGGTTGACCAGTTCCTCCAGGGTGCTGTTCAGGGCGTCGGTGACGACCCGGGCCCGGCTGACGGGTTCGCCGTCTTCGCCGGCGCCGAATTTCTTGTTCATCGACCGGGATTGATCGACAAGAAAAAGGAATGCCCCCGGAAAATCGCGGCAAATCTCTTGAGAATATGTCATGAGTCATCCCCACCAAAAAAACACACCAAACCATACAATGCACCATCTATAGGGGGTGGTGCAAGGGCTTCCAACTATATACTGTCCTATTAGGGGCGGCGGCGCAAGACAAAGTTCAGATTTTCCAAGCAAATCAAAGGATACAGGGGTCGAGTGAAGAGTTCACATTAAACCTCTGTTAACCAGGGGCCGCCTAATCTGGGTCCATGACCGATACCAAACGGACAATATCGCAAGCCGGCATCAACCGTTCGGCGGCCGCCCAGACCTACCAAGCCACCTTGGCGTCCCTGCTCAAGGCCACCGAAAATGCCGACCACTTGCGCGCCACCGGCAAGACCTGGGTCGACGTCGCCTGGTCGATGGTCGATGTCGCCTGGGCGAGTCAGGCCGAACCGGCCTGTGAGAACCAGCAAAAGGCGGCGGAGAGAAACGCCGCCTGACGGACGCCGCGGTTCCGGCCGTGCCCCCAAAAACCTCATTTATCTATTCCACTGTCCCCCAAGCGGCGCCTGGAAGGTGGCGCCCGGGCCGCCGCAACGCCCCAATCCTGAAACGGGGCGCTATCGCCCGGCTAAAGCCCTGGACGGTGCGTTTCACAGCCCTTTATAGGTATTCTAAAAGAGGTCTTTTTATAGGCTCGACAATGGGATAGGCTTCTGGTTAAATTCGTTGGCATGCTTTGTGGTGCTAGCGATTGAGTTAATATTCGTCGCAAAGGGCGTCTCGCGGACCTGGGGATCAACAGCCTGAAACGGATCGGGATTTTTCGCCCGAAGTTGGTTGCCCGGATACGAGGGTGCCGAGAGAGGTTTTGGAAAGAACCCGGCGGCGTGTGAATTGAACAGGGAACTGGGTAATGAATATCGTAATCTTTGGCCTGCTCGCTATTTCCTTGGGACTGTGGGGGATGTCAGTATGGTGGTGGTCGGTCGCCGAACTCCTGCGGGGCTTGGCCCCTATCGTGCTGGTCTTTCTAGGGGTGGTGGCGCTGGCCGCCGGCGTTTCCAAGGTGCGCGACGAAAAGGGCACCAAGGATGAGGATATCCTTGGGGATGAAGGGTAATCCCCAATGGACGATCCGCAGGATTGGGATCTGGACACCGAACATGACCGTCCGGAGACGTGCTCCAAGGACCTGAAGAAGTACTTCTATTTGGTCGGGGGCATCGCCGTGGCGATCCTGGCCAGCACTTTCTTGTACGCCCAGTATTCAGGCAAAAGCCAGTTCTTTTCCAAGGGCATGACGCCCTTCGCCGCCGGTCCCGGCCCGGCCGGCGCCGCACCTATGGCCGTCAACTGGTTCCCGGGCGCCCCCGCCGCCGCGCCGGCTGGGCGGTGGATGACCAAGGCGGCGAAGGGCGGCTTCTCCTCCATCGCCATGTCCTTGCGCAACAGCGTCGTCAACATCTCCACCACCAGCACCGGTGGAACGGTGCGCGGCGTGACGGCGGCGCAACCCGAAACGGTTCGCTTCGCCAATCCATTTTCGGGACGGACCAACGGCAGTATCGGCTCGGGGATCATAGTCCGTAACGACGGATACATCGTCACCAACCATCACATCGTTCGCGGCGCCGGCTCCGCCACTGTTACCGTGTTCAACAACCAGGGGACGGAGCGCTACCGCGCCAACGTGATAAAGTTGGACGAGGTCCTGGACCTGGCGCTGTTGAAGATCCAGCCGAGGATGTCCCTTTCCGCGGTGGTGCTGGGCGACAGCGACCGCGTACGGGTGGCCGACGAAGTGATCGCCATCGGCAGTCCCTTCGGGCTCGATCAGACGGTGAGCCGGGGGATAGTCTCCGCCCTGCGCAAGTCGCTGGCCATCGAGGGGATAACCCATGCCAACCTTATCCAGACCGACGCCGCCATCAACCAGGGCAACTCAGGCGGTCCGCTGATCGCCACCAACGGGTCGGTGATCGGCATCAACACTGCGATCTACACGCCTACCGGGGCCTTCTCGGGCATCAGCTTCTCCATCCCCAGCAATCAGGTGAAGGAATTCATCAAGGACGAGTTCATGATCCAGGCGGCAAACCCCATGGCGGCGGTGCGCGGTATATTCACGGCGAACCCGGCCCCCGCCGCCGCCACGCCCGGCGCCGTGGGCAACGCCGGGCCGGCCATCGCCGTCGGCGTCTTTTCACCCCACTCCGATGGCCGCGAGAATATGGTGTGCGAGAGCTGCCATCAGGTCATTTCCGGATACGGCGGACTGGGCCAACAGGGAGTGGGCCAACAGGGACTGGGCGGGGCCGCCGCCTACCGGTTCGCCGAGCCCCCCACCACCCTGGCCATGAACGTAGCCGGCGGCGGCGTTCCCAGGGCCGCCAACGGGGCCGGTTTCGCCGTCATGGGGGCGATGCTCCTGCCCATCGACGCCGGTCTCGCCGAACGTCTGGGCCATCCCAGCGGCAAAGGCGTCTTCGTCTCCAATGTGGTTGCCGGCTCACCCGCCGCCGTGGCCGGCCTGAAGCCGGGCGACATAATCCTCAAGGCCGAAGGCCAGAGGGTGTGGGCGCCGGGGCAAATGGCCGACATCCTGATGCCGTTGGAGAACGGCGAAACGGCCCGCTTTGGGGTGTCGCGCGACGGCGTCAGGCTTGGCCTCGACATCACCGTGGCGGCGTTGCCT
>JAZFTA010000291.1:0-10359 GCA_036446415.1 Rhodospirillales bacterium
CCCCTAGGGGATTCGAACCCCTGTTGCCGGCGTGAGAGGCCGGTGTCCTAGGCCTCTAGACGAAGGGGACGAGGCTTTTCAGGAGGCTTCCTTTACCCGGTTTCCCGGCCCCCGATCAAGTCCCTTGATGTTTTAAGGGGGGCGCGGTCGTCAAAGACCAACCGCCCTAATCGACGATCCTTAAGCCCGCCTCGCGAAAACCGCCGCCTTCCCGGTCCACGAAATAGGCCTTGGCGCCGGCCGCCCGGCCATCGATCACCGGGACTATCAGCCACACCAGTTCCGGCTCGAAGGCCATGTTTATGTCCCGCTGGGAAGGCTCGGACCCGCCCCCGGGGTGGGAATGGTAATGGCCGACGATGCGCTCATCCCCGCCGTCGAGCCGGCGCATCAGGTCCAGACGCAGCCTGGGCTCGACCTCGAAGCTGCCGTTGGCCCCGTCTTGGGAGATGTTGGGGCTGGCCACGGCCCGGGTGATTTCCATATCCTCTCCCCGGGCCCGGCCGGCCAGCAGGCCGCAGCACTCGCCGGGGAAGGCCGTCTCGGCGGCGGCGGTTATCTGGCCCAGCAGGGAGCCGGGAACCAGTATCACGGCCCGGACTTGACGGGGCCGGACTTGACGGTGATGGTGCCGAGCACGAGGCCTTTATGTACGTCCAGGACTATTATGCGTTCGCAGGAACCGGGCGGGCCGACCTTTAGCAACAGGCGCCGCCCCCGGGCCGGAATCATTTCGGCGATGCGGCAGCCCTCGGGAAGTTCTATGGCGAAGTCGGCGAAGGGCTGGAGGGGCTTTTGGTTTCCGGCCTGAAACCCTTCCCTGGCCGGCGCCGCGCCGGAGTCCGATTTAAACAGGGTGAAGTCGGGATTGGTGGCCTTGTAATAGATGGCGTAGGCCATGCCGGCCATGGCCACGACGATCAGGACTCCCAGTCCGATAACGATACTCTTGAGCATGTGCATGGTTTTGTTCCACTCTCAAGCTTATGAGCGATAAACCGGATGCAATCACATATACCGTGGAGACCCCAAAGGGCAAGGCCGGGATGCGGCTCGACAGGTTCCTGGCCGATTGCCTTTCCTCCCTGTCGAGGACCCGGATAAAGGCCCTGATCAAGGCCGGAATGGTGACCGCCGGCCAATCCCCGCCCCTCAAGGACCCGGCCCGCCGGGTCAGGGCCGCGGATGTGTTCACGGTGAGAGTTCCGCCGCCCACCCCTGCCGTTCCCGTGGCCCAGGCCATTGGATTGGACGTGGTCTTCGAGGACGGCGACCTGATCATAATCGACAAGCCGGCCGGGCTGGTCGTCCATCCCTCGCCGGGCCACCCCGAGGGGACCCTGGTCAACGCCCTGCTGGCCCATTGTGGGGGCGGGCTTTCGGGGATCGGCGGGGTCACCAGGCCGGGCATCGTGCATCGCCTCGACAAGGACACCAGCGGCCTGATGGTGGCGGCCAAGAACGATATGGCCCATCTGGGGCTTTCAGAACAATTCGCCGAGCGGCGGATCGATAGGGCCTATTACGCCGTCGTCTGGGGCGCCCCCTACCCGCCCCAGGGCGGGATCGAAGGCAACATCGGACGCAGCCCGGCCAACCGCAAGAAGATGACGGTCCTCAAAAGCGGCGGCAAGCCGGCCTTGACCCGCTACCGGCTGGTCAAGCCTTTGGGGGCCGCCGCCAGCCTGGTCGAATGCCGCCTGGCCACCGGGCGGACCCATCAGATCAGGGTCCACATGAACTCAAGGGGCTGGCCGGTGATCGGCGATCCCCTGTACGGCGGCGCCGGGAACCGCCTTAAAGGGGCATCGGATGAGTTGCGGGAGTTCCTTAAATCATTCGGCCGACAGGCCCTTCATGCATATATGATCGGGTTTTCCCACCCCCAAACCTCTGAGAAAATGAAATTTGGTAGCAAATTACCAAAAGAAATCAATGAACTGTGCCGCTTATTGGAACTATAAAGATTTTTCTTTACTTGACCAATAAAGTCGGGTATTGTTTTCCCCATTATTGATCAGCCCCCAAAGCCCGATGGCCGCGAGGCCGGGCGGAAAGGGCAAATATTGATTAGGGGAAATTCAAAATGTCCGTTCTGGATCTCGACGTAAATGTTTCGCCGGAAAGAAACCTTTCCAGATACCTCCGGGAAATCCGCAAGGTCCCGATGCTGACATTGGAAGAGGAGCAGGAGCTGTCGCTCCTCAGCCGGGACCGCAAAGACCTGGAATCGGCCCACAAGCTGGTCACCAGCCACCTCCGCCTGGTCGCCAAAATCGCCATGGGTTACAAGGGATACGGCCTGCCCCTGGGCGAAATGATATCGGAGGGCAACGTCGGCATGATCAAGGCGGTCAAAAAGTTCGACCCGGACCGCGGCTTCCGCCTGTCGACCTACGCCATGTGGTGGATCCGGGCCTCCATCCAGGAATACATCCTTCATTCCTGGTCGCTGGTCAAGATGGGGACGACGGCGGCCCAGAAAAAACTGTTCTTCAATCTGCGCAAGCTCAAGGGCCAGCTGCACGCCATCGAGGAAGGCGATCTCAGCCCCCAACACGTCTCGACCATCGCCGCCCGGCTGAAAGTGTCGGAGCAAGAGGTCGTCAGCATGAACCGCCGCATGTCCGGACCCGACCACTCCTTGAATTCCCCGGTGCGCGAGGAGGGGGAAGGGGAATGGCTGGACTGGCTGGAAGACGGCAACGAAAACCAGGAGGAATCGCTGGCCAGGAGCGAGGAATATGAAAACCGCGTTCAATTGCTGGACGGGGCGATGAGTTCGTTGTCAGGGCGCGAACGGATCATAATCAGCGAGCGGCGCCTGAATGAAACCCCGATGACCCTCGAAAGTTTAAGCCGGCGCTACGGCATATCGCGCGAACGGGTCCGCCAGATCGAGGTCAGGGCCTTCGAGAAGCTTCAGAAATCGGTGAAAAACGCGGCGATGAATCAAAAGCTTGCCTGCTAGCGGCCTGCCCTCCCGGGCCGCCGGACAGGGCCTAACCGCCTTCATCGGTCAGCGGTTGACCGTCAACCTCCAATATCTCTTCGCCTCTCAATTCCCTCATTTCCGGCGAATTGGTGACGCTCTCGCCCCATTCCTCGATGATTTCCTTCTGATTGGAGCGCATTTGCGCGACCTTGTGTTGCGACATCACGGTTAGAAATGAGATCACCACCGGCGGCACGGAGACGTAAAGCATCCAGCCGATGGCGGCGCCTAGGAACATCCACATCAAGGCGAATACATCAGTCAGTATATTCATGGCGTTGGCGATGGTGTGTGAATTGGTCCACAAGTCGAGAAGGCTGACGAAAACTCCGCATAAATTCATGCCGCCGACACAGAAAGTGGCGGATTTCTGTTTTGAGCGGTCGATGATGAAGGCGACTATGGTCGGCGTCATGCCGAAGAAAAGAATTATCATGCTAGGCAGGGAAACAATCACCAGCGTAACGACGATTATCGATACCCAGACCGGACCCGAGCTGCGTAACCGTCCGATTGCCCTCCTCGCTCCTGCCTGATGTGATGGTTGTTGCGCCATGTTTTTTAGCCTTACGCCGCCGGTTATTGGGATGGGCTCTAAATCATTTCCAACATAAAAAGAATAGTGACGATGATCATGGTCAGGATCACCGATGTCATGGCGGCGGCCTGTTGCCCGGCTTTTTCGGTTTTTTCCTGGTTGGTCGTTCCGCCGCTTTCGATTTCCTGTATCTCCTTTTCCGCCGTTACGAACTCTTCGATAGCCGCCTCATAGCCGTCGCTGTCCTGCTGGCGCTTGTCGCTGCTGTCGATCAGGTCGAAGATGTCGGGAAGGCTTCCCTGGCGGACCAGACGCGGGATTTTCCGCTCGATCTCGCGCCTCGTTGTCCGGCTGTGATAGGTGTTTATGGCCGGCCCCAACAGACCGCCGACCCAACTTGACAGTCCGAGAAGTGAAACCAGGCCAAGCTGCCATTGCAGGAAAGCGAGAAGGCTAAGCATGCCGATGATGGCCGTTTCCTCGCTGTCCGAGCCAAGGGCCTTCAGGTGGGGCTTGATCTCTTGGTCGAAGCGGGCCGCGATAAAGCCGGTGACATGACGGTCCAGCGGGCTTTTCTTGGTATCAACCCGGTTCGACACATTGTCGAGCCCCGGCAGCAGTTCGTCGATTGTGACCACATGCATTTCATTGATCAGCGGGCTTTGACAAGGCAGGCCGGGGTTTAGTTCATAAAGGCAGCGTTCCACGCCGTAACCCGGCGTGGTGTCCTGGAGATGGCGGCGTAACGCGGCGAAACTTCTTTCAAGGTTCGCCGTTTCAGGCGATGAACGAGGCTGCGTCTTAACCCATATGCTGGGTATTTCCAGCATTACGACCTCGATTGCCGGCTGGATGTCGCCCTTGCCCAGGTATTGGATGGCCAGGGCCGGCCCATACGCGTCGGCCATGAAAGAGAAACCCTTGTAGCGGATCGGGGCCGCCGGATCGAGGATGATGCTGGTTTTGGTGACTATGAAATCCTTGCTGCCCAGCGGGTCGTTCTGGTGGACCTTGGCAACCCTCACCAGGGCGTCCACGGCGTCGGCCATGGCTTCTTCCTGCAGGCTTTGACGCAGCCAAAGTTCCAGTTGTCCTTCCTTTATAAACTTCGCCGCGCCGGTCACGTTCAGGGTTAACAATCTGGCTAGGGAGCGGGCGTTATAGTGGTTGGAGCCGCTGAAAGTAATTGGCGTTTCCGCCTTTCTCGCCGGTCTTTTCTTTATCGATACATATGGCTTGCCGAGGACCCAGTTCCTTATATCATCTATTCCCCAGCGTTCTTCCTCATCGTCGTTGATAAGGCCGCGGACGAGTTCCAGCAACGACATGGGGACGCGGGCCCCGGAACACAGTGTGGCGTAACTGCCGTGTTCGATCCTGCTGTTTATCAGCTCGTCTTCTTCCATTCCGGTTACTTTGTTTTTCCCCGGCAGGGAAAGCACGATGGCGGCGCCCAGGGCGAACAAATCGTCGCTTACGCTTCCAACGCCGCGGCCCCCGGGCGAGGCCATTGCCCGTTCAATTGTTTCACAGGTCAGGGGCTGGTCGAATCCGGGCGGGGCGGCCGTGCAGTCGCCAAGCACTATGTTTTGGCGTTCCTTGTCCATAAAGAAGATATTGTCCGGCCTTATGGCGCGATGGGAGACGCGCAATTTGGCCAGTTCATTCAATCCTTCGGTCAAGGGGCCTATAATCTGCTTGGCCATGTCGTATTCGCTGAGCTTGGCCTTGCCCGAGTTGAAGACGTCAACGACCCTGCCGCCCAGGGGGCGTTGGTAGATCACCAAGGTCGCACGCTTGCCGATGGGCGGCCAGTCCACGGCGGCCCATTCGACAAGGGGGATCAGTCCATCGAAATTCTTTCCTCTTAAGCTAAACATGACGCCGGTCCGGGCCGGCAGGCCATGGCTGCATACCAGCGCGAAAAGCTTACTGTTTAGATCGCGGCGGTCCTCCACCTCATAGGCCTTGGCGGAAGGAGTATTCAGTTCGGGGAGCGGGGCGTTGGGATCGATCAGGAAGTGATCGAGAAGCATGACGGGAGGGTGGCGGGCCTGTCCCCCTCCGGGTTCTTCCTGAGTATCGGGCTGTTCTGCCATCGCTGCTCTTCCCTTTCCTTCTGGAGGGCCCAAGCCGCCTGTCAACAAAGCTTAGACGTCTAAATTGCGGAAGACAATTAAGAACCTGACAAGTATCTCCCCAATCGGGAAATTAATCCATGAATGGATCGTGGACCAGTATGGTGTCTTCGCGTTCCGGGCTGGTCGAAAGCAGGGAAACCGGGGCTTCGATAAGCTCTTCGATGCGCCGGATGTACTTTACCGCCAAGGCCGGAAGGGCGGCCCACGAACGGGCCCCGCGCGTGCTTTCGGACCAGCCGTCCATTTCCTCGTAAACCGGTTCGACCCGGGCCTGGCGGATGGCCGATGCCGGCAGGTGGTCCATATCCTGGCCGTCGATCCTGTAGCCGGTGCAAACCTTGAGGGTATCCATTCCGTCCAGCACGTCCAGTTTGGTCAGGGCGATGCCGTTGATGCCGTTTACCTTCACCGCCTGGCGCACCAGCACGGCGTCGAACCATCCGCACCGCCTGGGCCGCCCGGTGACGGTTCCGAATTCGGGGCCCCGCTCGCCAAGGCCCTTGCCTACTTCGTCTTCCAGTTCGGTTGGGAACGGTCCGCCGCCGACCCGGGTGGTATAGGCCTTGACGATGCCCAGCACGTAATCAATGGCGCCGGGTCCCTGTCCGGAACCGGCGGCGGCGGCGCCGGCGACGGTGTTGGACGAGGTGACGAAGGGATAGGGCCCGTGGTCAATGTCGAGCATGGTGCCCTGGGCGCCCTCAAACAGAATCCGTTTTCCGGCCCTTCTCAGGTCGTCAAGAATTTTCCATGTAGCCCCGGCGTAAGGCAGTATCCTGGGCGCTACTTCGGTGAGATCGGCAAGCAGGTCCTCGGGTCTCAACTCCTCCATGCCAAGTCCTCTCAGCAGCGCGTTGTGATGGAGCAGCAGGGTGTCAACCTTGCCGGCCAGTGTCTCCGGGTCGGCAAGGTCGCCGACCCTTATGGCCCGCCGGCCCACCTTGTCCTCATAGGCCGGCCCTATACCGCGCCCGGTTGTCCCTATCTTGCCCTTGCCCAGGGCCTTTTCACGGACCTGGTCCAGATTGCGGTGCAGTCCCAGTATCAGCGCGGCGTTCTCGGCGACGTGGATGTTTCGCGGCGATATCTCAACGCCTTTGGCCCGCACAATTTCGATTTCTTCCAAAAGCGCCCAGGGGTCGAGGACAACGCCGTTGCCGATGATGGAAATCTTGCCCGGACGCACTATCCCCGAAGGCAGCAGGCTAAGTTTATATGTCACTCCGTCGATGACCAGGGTGTGCCCGGCGTTGTGACCGCCCTGAAAGCGCACCACCACGTCGGCCCGCTCCGAAAGCCAATCGACTATCTTTCCCTTTCCTTCATCGCCCCACTGGGAGCCGACGACCACTACATTGGCCATGGTGTTCGTTATCCTATTTTAGTTTTTTATCTGGCCGGCGGCGCCCGCCTCGAACACCGCGTCGGGCGGCGGCACATCGCGCATTCCGGCCGGAAGAAGGGCCTTGTCGGCGGGGTTGTTCATTAAAATGACCGTCGGTTCAAGGGAGATTGAACGGCTGTCTCTTAACGGTAAGGCCAAGGTTGCCGACCATCACCGGGATCATGGCCTTGGTCAGGCTAATACTGTCGCGGTGGCCCAGGTCGGCTACCGCCCAGGCCTGCCAAAGGCGTTTGCCGTTGCTTCTGTCGTCGATGGTGGCGTCGATACGGTATTGACTGGGGGTAACGATGCGGGTTCCGCTTTGGCCTTTGTTCAGCACCCCGCCACGGGTGCTGTTGTAGATGTTCAACATGACCTTTGGGGTTTGCGATCCGACCCTGTCTTCGTTGTTTTGCAATTCCAACATGGTGCGCGGCCCGGTGCCGGACCAGGCCCCGACCACGTCGCGGGTCTCGAAGGTCAGGACGAGCTGGGCGTCCCTGGAAACCGTGTATCCCCTATCGCTGAGGGCCCGCTCGAACTCTTGTTGCAGGATCATGTTCTGGTCCGAATCATCCAGCGGCCTGACGGCGATAGGGCTACCTCGGGACAATGGCATATAGGATACGGCGTTCATCAGGCCCTGGTCACCGCTTTCGGCCCCGGCCGCGCCATAGGCCAGAGCGCCGTAGAGGATAAAGAGACAGCCCAAAACAGTAAAAAGACGCCTCATCTACACTTTTCCTTCCGCTTTTCGTTGGCCCTGAGCATGACGGCGGACATTGCAACAGACACGTCATTGGACGCGCCCCCGTACCTTATTACATGGTTTTTCGTAAGGCCTTTTTGAAATGATGGGTTGTCCGTTCCCTTCTGTCAACAAGGGTGGGAAACGATATCACTCAAATCGCCTGTTCAGGGGGCCTCCGGCCGGCGGCCATGTCCCTTTTTCAATGGCCCGGCTTCCCTCGAAGACCAGGAATCCCTTGCCGCCGTAATGGGCAAGCGGCCTTGACAGGGCCTCAATGGCCTCGGCGCCGGCGCCCGCGACGATGAACAGCGCCCTGCCGTTTTTGTCCCTGGCCGCCCACGCCCTGGCGGTGCCCCGTCCGCTAATGGATTTTGGAACGCCGGCCAGCCCCAGCCCCGAAAGCAGGGCCTGGACCTTCCCGCCGGTCCCTATGACAAGCAGCGGGGCCGTGGCGGGCGGCTCCGGGGCCCCGTCAGCGAGGTAGCGGGGCGGCCGATCGAGAAGCCTTTGGGCCAGGGCGCGGGCCGCCTTGTCGGTGGTTTCGCTGTCGCCCATGATGATGGTCAGGGTCTGGCCGCTGAGGGTTACGTCCCTCATTATCGGCGGGGCCTCGGTTGGGTCCAGTCGGCGGAAGATATCGAAGCCGGGGTCCACCTCCATGGCCAGCGGCTTTGAGCCGGTGAAAATCCGATGGCGCGATTTTATGGCGTCGATGGCGATTATCCGGCGCCGTTCCCCGTCCTTGGTCGTCACCTTAATGGGGATTTTCAGGGAATAGGGAGGCTGGTCCTGCAATAGAGTGAGGGAAATGCCATGGCGTCCGTTGGTGATATTGGCGCTGGCCTCGCCAATCCCTATCCTGGGGGCGCCTTTTCTGGTCAGCCATTGTGAGAAAAATTCCTTTAAGTTCCGGCCCGAAGCGGCCTCGAAGGCCCGGCGCAGATGGTCCCACCCGGAAACCTTGAAACTCCTTTCCCCCCAGAACCGCCTGACCGCGGCGTCGAACGTCTTGCTCCCAACTTCGTTCCTTAGCATGTGAAAGAAGAACGCTACCTTGTTGTAGCCGACGATCTGCGAGGCGTCGTGGCTTCTGGCGGCGAAATCCACCACCGCCCTATCCCTGTCTTGGGGCAGGGCGGCGTAATTCCTGAGCCAGTTAAGCCGCATCCCCATGGCGGCGGATGGGTCCCGTTCCCCGGCCAGGGCGTAATCGGCCATGAAGGTGGTCAGGCCCTCGGCCCAGTTTCCGGTCCGATAGTCTATGAAGACGCCGTTGCCCCACCAGTTATGAAGGACCTCATGGCCCAGTGATCCGTAACGGATGAAGGGCAGCCTCAGGACCCTGGTGCCCATGTAGGTCAGTCCCGGATAGCCGAACCCTACCCCCAGCGGTCCCGAGACGATGAAAAAGGAGGAAAAGGGATAATCGCCGATCAGCTTTTGATAACGCTCGATATAGCCGGCGGTCAGTTCCAGGTATTCGCCCGAAAGCGCCGAAATCTCGGGATGGAAATAGGTCCTGAGCCGGATGGCGCGGCTCGTCTTTTCGGCGACGACGAATGGCCCCGCCATCATGACTATGCCCTGGCTCCGGCGGTCCATGGCGAAAACGGCGCGGTAGATCCCGCCTTTAAGCGTTTCCTCCAACAGCCTGCCGGGAACGACCGCCTTTTGGGGGTCGGGAACCTCGACTTCTATGCGGTAGGTGACGGCCCTTTCCCCGGCTTGGGGATACCAAGCGGACGAGGGGGTAAGGAAACTGCCCTGGGGTCCGGCGGCGGCCGGGGATAAGCCCTTGGAGCCGGGGCGCTCGGACATTTCAGCCAACTTGCCCCGGTAATGGAAAAAGACCTCGTGTTCGCCCTGGCCTCCGAGATCGACCCGGTATCCCTTATCGGTCCGCTCGGGTTCCAGGGCCGCGCCGTCGACGCTTAGGGTCATTACCTCAAAGCCGGGGGCGAGGCGGAATAAAACAAGGCCGCCCCCATTGATCCGCACCTTGTCACGGACCGTCAGGGAGCGGTTGTCAGGATCCAGCAGCACCTGCATATCGTGGTGAACGGGTGGAATAACTGTTTCGGCCCGGCCCTGGGCCGGATTCAGGGCCGTAACGGCCAGGGCCAGGGAAAGAAAAAGGGTGGAAAGGCCGCGCATTGGAACCGGCGTCACGCCTGGGGCGGGAACTTGGCGATGATCTCCATGGTTTCGCCGCCCCGGCGTATTTTCAAGGGAAGCCAGGTGCCGGGGGCCTGGCGGTGGATTATTTCGATCAGTTCCCCCGGTTTCGAAAGCGGCTTGCCGGCGGCCTCCATGATGATGTCTCCTTGGGCCAGGGCGGCCTTCTCGGCGACGCTTTCCTTGATGACTTCCTTGATGTGCAGGCCGCCGTCCTTGCCGGCTTCTATGCGGACCCCCAGCAACGGTTTCTTCCTGGCTTCCTTGGCGGCGGGGGAATCGATTCCGAACAGGGCGTCGGCCACGGCCCTACCGTCCTTGGCGGTCAGTATGTCGCAGCCGCGGTCCTTGCTCCATGGAAGCAGGACGGCGGCG
>JAZFTA010000292.1:0-5368 GCA_036446415.1 Rhodospirillales bacterium
TTTCTGGGACCACCTCAGGGCGGGCGAAAAACCCGGTAACATGATTGCGATAAGAACGAAAAAGTGGCAGGACGGGGGAACATCCGCCACCGTCATAAGACGGGGCGAAGGTAATAGATAAAATTTTATTTAAAAGAATCTTATAATTAGTTGTAAATAATTTATTATTCTAAAATTTAATGTCATGATATAATAAATTTACTAAAGAGTAACTTTAAATAACATGTTTGAGAAACCTTCATGGCAGGCATCCGACAAGACCGGGTCGAACGGCGCTTAAGCGATCGCCGAAAGGGCGAGCGCCGCGTTAATGCGGGAAGGCGTAGCGTAGATATAAGACGGCGGAGGCGTTCGAAAAAAAGCACCATATTAAGTTTTTTCGGCATGTTCGTTTTCTTGTTTGTCCTCTTTGTCATAGCCTTCAAGACTACATCTGTCCGTGAAATAAACTGGAGCAACCTGTTCTTCAACCGCAATATAGAGGCCCGCCAGTTCGAAATCGACAACGTGGCGCTCGGCATGACCCCGGCCAATGTCAAACGCCTCCATTCCAACCTGTCGTTGATAATCGACGAGAACGGCGGGGCTAAAGGTTCGTACACTTCCAACGGGGCGCTTTATTCCGTTTGGTTTCTCGGCTCCGATGAGAGAGAGAAAGCATATAGATTGCGTTACGATCAGGTCTTCAGGACCATCGGCGAGACCGAGATACTCAACAGGATAAACAGGAAATACGGTCAGCCGGCGACTAGTGACTGTTTCCACAGTTCGGCCATTTCAGCCAATAAATGCCATTTCAAGTGGTGGCCCAACGGCGGCGTCTCAATGGACGTTTTCATCGCCACCATCACCGATCCGTCAGGTCAGGTAAGGACCGAGGTTTCCATGGTCGCCGCCGACGTCACGCTTGAAGGCAAAAGATTCCGCGCCCAGGCGGCGAAACGCCGGATCGCATCCCAGTTCCACCTGAAAACCGCCGACGATCCGCCAAAAACGCCTGAAATACTTCCTTTCTGATCTTGTGCGGTTATAAACACGCCGCTATTAAGAAAAATCGCTAGTAATCCTCGTCCTCGTCGTCCTCTTCGTCCTCTTCGTCATCGCCCCTTGAACCGCGGCGGCGCTTGACAAACCAAAATGCGCCGAACCCGCCGCCGCCCAATACAATCACAATTCCCGTGCCCAGCAGCACCCAAAACATCACTCCTTTGGGTTCTTCCGGCTTCTTTTTTTCTCCCTCTTTCTCTTTTTCTTCTTCGGTTTTCAGGCTGGGGTCTTTCTTGAGCATCATTTCCCGGGCCAGGTCCGGCCTTATGGACAGTTCCTTGGGCAGTTCAATTACCGGCGGCTCGGTCAGCGTAATCCGTCCGAAACAAATCCACGGGATAACCCTCTCGTCGGTGAGTTTAAGACCGGAAAGGGCGATCCCCGGTATCTGGCCCATGGGCGCGAAATAACGGATATCCAGATCGGGCTTTCCTTTCCTCTTGAGCCTGAACCCGATGTTGTCGGTAACGCCGTCGCCGTTATGGTCGATGGTGTAGACATCAGACGTCCAGTACTCCCGGCCCTTGATATTGTGCCAATCCTGCACCCAGAACTCGTCCAGTTTCCTGTTGCAATCGGCGGAAGAGGACGGGCCGCCGGGTATTTCCGGGGGCATGAATATTTCATCGGCCTTGGGAAGCGGGATGCGGGGATCTGACTTTGGCTTAGGCTTGGGCTTTGGCGGACGCTTGAATTCCGGCGGCTCGGCCCCCTCGGCCAGCTCGATGACCTTCCACGGCAGATTTCGAGTCCTCCATACCTCGATCGGCTCGACGCATTTTCCTTGCGATGTCTGAATGTGAATGATGCCCCACGCCTTGGCGTGAAAGACCTTGGGAATCTCAATGGCTTTCTTGGCCCTTGACAGCAACACCCTACATTCCATCTCGTGTTCGGCGGCGGCGGCGGGGTGCGACCAAAAAACAAACGGCAGCGTAACCGCAAAAGTAACCGCAAAAAAAACCGGCCGAAGAATCGAATGCATCCGGGAATACTCCGCAAGCCCAAGAATGTTAATTATTGGTCCGTAAAACTTATTTTCCAGTTCCGATATTATTAATTTTATTATACATGATTATTTTTCATCTTCTCTTGGAAATCGGAGCCTACCCCTTTGATTATACATACTACATTAGGATAAAGTGTGGCTATGTCCCTTAAACCCGCATTTTCATGGGAAGACCCTTTTCTTCTTGAAGAACAGCTTTCGGAAGAGGAACGTTTGGTGCGCGGCACGGCCCGCGATTACGCCCAGGACAAACTGATGGGCCGGGTAATCGAGGCCAACCGCAATGAGACATTCGACCGGGAAATCATGAACGAGATGGGCGAACTTGGCCTGCTTGGCCCCACCTTGGGGGAGGAATACGGCGGGGCCGGCGTAAACCATGTCTGCTACGGCCTGGTGGCCCGCGAGATCGAGCGCGTCGATTCCGGATACCGCTCGGCGATGAGCGTGCAGTCGTCGCTGGTAATGCACCCGATCCACGCCTACGGCAGCGAACAGCAGAAACAAAAATACCTGCCCAGACTGGCCTCCGGAGAATGGATCGGCTGTTTCGGCCTTACCGAGCCGGACCACGGCTCCGACCCCGGCGGCTTGAAAACAAGGGCCGAGGAAAAAGACGGCGGCTTCATCCTCAACGGCTCAAAGATGTGGATCACCAATTCCCCAATCGCCGACGTTTTCATCGTATGGGCCAAGCTGGACGGCGAAATCCGCGGCTTCATCCTGGAAAAGGGCATGAAGGGGCTGAGCGCCCCCGCCATCGAAGGCAAGTTCTCACTTCGCACCTCGCCCACCGGCGAAATCGTCATGGACGATGTTTTGGTCCCAAAGGAAAACATTCTAGGCGAGGTAAGGGGTCTGAAGGGTCCTTTCGGATGCCTTAACCAGGCCCGCTACGGTATAGCCTGGGGGGCGCTGGGAGCCGCCGAGTTCTGCTGGCACGCGGCCAGGAACTATACGCTGGAGCGCCAACAGTTCGGCCGCCCGCTGGCCGCCAACCAGTTGATCCAGAAAAAGCTCGCCGACATGCAAACCGAGATATCCATCGGCCTGCAGGCCTGCCTTCGGGCCGGCAGGATGCTTGACGAGGGCGGTTGTCCGCCCGAGGTCATCTCGCTGATCAAGCGCAATTCTTCCCAAAAGGCGCTTGATATAGCCCGGGCCAGCCGCGACATGCACGGCGCCAACGGCATCGTTGACGAATACCACGTCATCCGCCACCTCATGAACCTGGAAACCGTCAACACCTACGAGGGAACCCACGACATCCACGCCCTGATCCTGGGCCGCGCCCAGACCGGCATTCAGGCGTTCACGGCTGAATGAAGGAAACGCCCTTAAATCACCAAACGCCGGGCAACTCATCCCAATTGGTGGTGTAACGGGGAGAACGCCGCATCGGCGCCGTCCGCCAGGTCTGGCCGATGCCGGTGGCCGCATAGCGGATCTTGCCGGCCCCGAATTTACGGTTGATTCCGTCAAACGCCTTCATAAGTTTTTCACCGCGCCCGTCGCGGGCGGAAGTGAACAGATCAGGCTGGACTGTTTTCTCAGGCTCCAGGCCAACAAGCATCACGCCGGCTTTCTTGTAACGCCGCCCCGGACGGAATATATGCTCCAGCCCGCCGAGCGCCGCCTTGGAAATCCGCCCGGTGTGATTGTCCGCCATCGGCAAATTGACGGTGGTTGCGTTTTTGTAACGGCCATCCTCGGAGGCGAAGCGGTTGGTGTGGATGAATACAATTACGCTTGCGGCGGCCAGATTTTGACGGCGGATTTTTTCGGCCGCCCGTTCGGCGAAGGCGGCCACGGCCTCTCTCAGTTCCTCCAGCCGTTCGAGCGGACGCTTGAAGGAACGCGACACCACCGCCGATTTCCTGTCTTCCGTCTGGGTCTGGGTTTCAATGCATGAGATACCCCTTAGCTCGAGCCAGGTCCTGGCTCCGGCCACTCCCATCCGGCGCCGGACCCAGGGACCGGGCGCATCGTGCAGATCAAGCGCGCTATGGATGCCGTTCCGGTTAAGCATCCGGGCGTAGTTCCGCCCGATTCCCCAAACGTCCCTTACGGCTGTTCCCGACAAGGCCCCGTGGCGGTCTTCTAAGGGGTTCAACTCGAACACTCCGCCCGCCCCGGGCGATTTCTTGGCTATCCGGTTGGCCAGCTTGGCCAGGGTCTTGGTGGGGGCGATACCTATGGACACGGGGATTCCCGTGCAGCGGCGGACCCTGTCGCGGATTTCCAGGCCATGGCGGGTTAGATCGAGAGAGCCAAACCCTGAAAAATCGAGAAACGCCTCATCAATGGAATAAATTTCCAAATTCGGGGTGAACCCGCCCAACAAGGACATGACCCGCCCCGACATGTCTCCGTAAAGGACGTAGTTGGAGGAATATACCTCTATGCCATGTTCCTCGATCAGGGGCCTGGCCTCGAACAACGGCGTCCCCATAACGATACCCAGCGCCTTCACCTCGTCGGAACGGGCGATAATGCAGCCGTCATTGTTTGACAGCACCAACACCGGCCGTCCTTCAAGGACGGGATCGAAAACCCGTTCGCAGGAAACGTAAAAGTTATTGCAGTCGACGAGGGCGAAAGAGCGGGCCGTCATCAGCCGGACCTATATGAACCTGTGTATCGAACTGGTCACCACCCCCCAGATCACGCATTCTGAATCCATGGCGATGGCGGGGAAGTCAGGATTTTCCGGGTTATCGCCTTGCAACTGCCATTGGCGGCCCGATCTGCAAAGCCGCTTTAGGGTCAACTCGCCGCCGACCACGGCGACGACGACGCTGCCGTGGCGGGGCTCCAGGCTCCGGTCGACGACCAGAAGGTCGCCCGGACGGATGCCGGCCCCGGCCATCGAGTCGCCCTTGACCCGGATTATGAAGGTGGCGGCGGGATGGCGTATCAGGTGTTCATTGAGGTCCAGACTGCCCTCGACGTAATCCTCGGCCGGCGACGGGAAACCGGCCGGAACCGAACCGGCCAATACGGGCAGGAGCCGCCGCTTCACCCTATCGGCGGTAAAAATATCGGCGGCCTGGCGGGCCTTTTCCATAATAAGGAACATAAAGCGAACGTAGCATAAAAGAAAGAAAGTATCAACAAACCGTCCATGTAACCGGGCTCCAAAAAATAACTAAGTACGCCAATCGGCAATAAAGAATATAGATACAATAACTACCACATGAATCATGGCATAATGGATTATATTGTAGAAAATAGATAAAATCTTATTTAAATTTGAATCAATAGCTATATATTGTATACATTGAATTGACATAACGTATACTTACGTAATAT
>JAZFTA010000293.1:0-5592 GCA_036446415.1 Rhodospirillales bacterium
GGGTGCTGGAACCTGCCGGCCGGGGCCAAGGACGCCCAGAACCTGGATATAGAGATCAAGGTCCAGATGAATCCAGACGGCACCGTCCGTCAGGCCGAGGTAGTGGATCTGGACACAATGCTGTCCGACCCGTTCTTCCGCTCGGCCGCCGAGGCGGCGCTGAGGGCGGTGTACAACCCCCGTTGCCAGCCGTTCAGGTTGTCGCGTGATAAATATGCACAGTGGCGGACAATGACGCTAAACTTCAATCCCAAGGAGATGTTCTGAACATGACCGTTGTAGGGAAATCCTTACCCATCGCAATCCTCGTATCTTTAATGGCCCTCGGCGCGGCGCGGCCGGGGTCGGCGGAGCTGAGAATCGATATAACGCGGGGCACGGTGGAGCCTATCCCCATCGCCGTCGCCGGCTTTATCGGCGCATCCGAAAACGAGGCCCAGTACGGCCGCGACGTCTCTTCGGTAATAGCGGCGGACCTGCAACGTTCGGGACTTTTCCGGCCGCTGGATTCAAAGGCCTTCATCCAGACCAATCTTGCCCTTAACGCGCTTCCGCGTTTCGGCGACTGGCGGGTGATCAACGCCCAGGCCCTTATCCAGGGCCGGGTCCAGGTGGTCGAGGACGGCCGGCTTAAGGTGGAGTTCCGCCTGTGGGACGTTTTCGCCGAACAGCAGATGGAGGGGCTTGCCTACTTCACGGTCCCTTCCAACTGGCGGCGCGTCGGCCACATAATCGCCGACGCCGTCTATAAGCGGATTACCGGAGAGAGCGGTTATTTCGACACCCGCGTTGTCTATATAGCCGAGAGCGGACCGTTGAACAGGCGCCGCACACAGTTGGCGATCATGGACCAGGACGGCGAGAACCACCGTTATCTTACGACCGGCAACGAACTGGTCCTGACGCCGAGGTTCTCGCCGACCGTTCAGGAGATCACCTATCTTTCCTATTACGGCGACCTTCCCAGGGTCTACATCTTCAATATCGACACCGGGCGCCAAGAGGTTCTGGGCGATTTTCCGGGGATGACCTTCGCCCCCAGGTTCTCGCCGGACGGCAGAAAAGTGATCATGAGCATGGCCCAGGCCGGTAATTCTGAAATCTACGCCATGGACCTGGCGACCCGGGAGGTGAAGCGGCTGACCCGTAATTCAGCCATCGACACCTCGCCCAGCTACGACCCCATCGACGGGCGGATCGTCTTCAACTCGGACCGGGGCGGCAGCCAGCAACTCTATGTGATGGACGGCGACGGCATGAACGTGCGACGGATCAGCTACGGCAAGGGACGTTACGCGACGCCGGTGTGGTCGCCGCGCGGCGCCCTGATCGCCATCACCAACATGATGAAGGGGCGTTTTTTCATCGGCGTCATGCAAACCGACGGCAGCGGAGAGCGCCTGTTGGCCGAGGATTTCCTGGTCGAGGCCCCGACCTGGGCGCCCAACGGACGGGTCCTCATGTTTTTCCGCCAGGAACCCTCCACCGAAGATGGAAAGGGAGGGCAGACAAGGTTGTTTTCCATCGACCTTACCGGCCATAATGAGCGCGAAATCATTACTCCCGGGAACGGTTCGGACCCGGCGTGGTCCCCCTTGATTCCCTGAGTCAACCTTCCTAAATTCCATAAGGCTTCAAAAAACTCTTGGAATTGGGCTTTTTTCCCTTTAAGACAATAGTTTGCGCTTTGAAATTGTGACTCTTCGTGCCCCTATGGCATTGACGGCCAGTGAGATTGATGGTGGGGTGTCTTTAATGGGCCGATACAACGCTCCGATAAAGGAGATCTAGAATTATGCGTTTTAAGTTTATTGGAATTTTCGCGGCTTTGGCGCTGGTTGCCGCCTGTGAGACCGCGCCGGACGAATCCTCCGCCGCCAGCGGCGCCGGAGATCAATCGGGACAATCCGGCCAGGCCAGCGAAGCCGGTGCTTTCCGGGGCGCCGGTCAGTCCTTGGATGCGCCGCGGTATGAAGGCACCCAGGATCAGCTTGTGGTCGAAGTAGGCGATCGTGTGCACTTTGATTACGACAAGTATAATCTTACGCCGGAAGCCCGCACCATCCTCGAAAAACAGGCCGCATGGCTGAACAAGTACCCTGACACCAACGTAAGTATCGAGGGCCATTGCGACGAACGCGGCACCCGTGAATACAATCTGGCGCTGGGTGAACGCCGGGCCAATGCGGTCAAGAACTACCTTGTCACGATGGGCGTTTCATCCGACCGTATCCAGTTGATTTCCTACGGCAAGGAACGGCCCGTGGCGATGGGCTCCAGCGAAGCGGCCTGGGCTCAGAACCGCCGCTCCGTGACAGTTGTTAAAGGCGCCGGAAGTTAGTCCGCGGCGCCGTTACGGTACTATTAAGGCGCTTGTTTTTCCGTCCTGAAGGCGGGATGGGCAAGCGCCTTAATTTTGCCTAGAATATGGCTTAAGAGCTATCTGTAATGAAGCGCCGGATTGATCGACTTATGATTTTCCTGAACGGTTCCGGACGACGCCTTTATGTGGCGTTATCGGTTTTCCTGCTGTCGGCCGCCATCGTCTCCAGCGCCGCCATCTCCAACGCCCAGGCCCAGAGCCGGGACCTTCAGCCTCTATTGGACCGCCTGGAAAGGCTTGAGCGCGACATCCGAACCCTGAATAGGCAGCTGGCCGGAGCCAAGGGAGGCGCGGTTGCGCCCCTGGCGTCGGCGAGCCCCGCCGCGGTCGGACCGGACGTAAGGCGGATTTTCGCCAACATGGAGGTCCGTCTCGGCGCCATGGAGGAGGAACTGCGAACCGCCACCGGCCGTTCAGAGGAGTTGGGCCACCAGATCGACCTGATCAACCAACGGCTGGACAAACTGATCGGCGACGTGGATTACCGGCTAAGCGTCCTCGAAAACGCCATGACCGGTCTGTCCGGCGGCGCCCCGTCGGCGACCCTGGCCCCTCCCGATATCAGCGCCGCGCCTTTGCCGCCGGGTGTGCAGACATTGGCGCCGGGAAGCGGCTATCCGGATGCTCCCGCCGGGCCGGGAGTTCTCGGCACTCTAACCGAATCCGATGTTCAAGGTGTAAGGCCGCCCGGCGGCGCCGGCGGTCCCGGGGCCGTGGCCGCCCCGGGGCAAACCGCCGGCGGAGGAATCCTTCCGCCGGGTTCGCCCAAGGAACAATACAAATTCGCCAGAAGACTCCTTCTTTCCCAACAGTTCGACAAGGCCGAGATAGCCTTGCGGGAGTTCGTCCAAGCCCACCCGGACGATCCTTTAAACTCCAACGCCCGTTACTGGCTGGGCGAGACCTTTTACGTCCGCGGTGATTTCCGCTCCGCCGCCAAGGTCTTCATGGAGGGATACAAGGCCTCGCCCAATGGAACGAAGGCCGCCGATACCCTTTTCAAACTGGGCAAATCGCTGGCCAGCCTGGACAAGAAACAGAACGCCTGCACCGCCTACGCCAAGCTGAACAAGGACTTTCCCGATGCCCCGGCCAATTTAACCAGGCTTGTGGCCCGCGAGCAAAAGCGCAACGAGTGTAATTGAATACCGCCCTCTCCATTCAAAACCGCACGGCGCGGGAATCCGGCTTGCCGGTCTCGGATGGCGAGTTCTCGGAGATGATGGATAGGGTCGGCCCCTTCGAGGCAAGGCCCAGGATAGCGGTAGCCGTATCCGGCGGCGCCGACAGCATGGCGCTTGCCCTGCTTGGGGATAACTGGGCGCGGCGGCGCAAGGGGAGCATCGCCGCCCTTACCGTCGATCATGGACTGCGCAATGGGTCCGCCATGGAGGCCGAAAAGACAGGCCGATGGCTGGCCCGGCGCCAAATCGAGCATCACATCCTTGCCTGGCGTGGTCCCAAGCCCGGTTCCGGAATCCAGGCGGCGGCGCGGACGGCGCGCTATCGGCTGATGAGCGAATGGTCGCGCCAAAACTCGGTGTTGCACCTTCTCCTGGCCCATCACCAGGAAGATCAGGCCGAAACCTTTCTTATCAGGATGGGCCGGGGCAGCGGCGTTTATGGAATGTCGGGGATGTCGGCGGTGATGGAGACTCCGTCCGTGCGGCTGGTCCGCCCATTGCTGGAAATCAGCCGCCAACGCCTCAAACATACATTGAAACAATTCGGCCAGGATTGGATGGAAGATCCTTCCAACCGCGATCCGGCCTTCGCCAGGGCGCGGCTTCGTTCATGCAGGCGGGAACTGGACGGGGCGGGGATTGTGCCTTCGCGTCTGGCCCAAAACGCCCGCCACATGGCCCGGGTCAGGGTTGTCCTGGAAAGCGCCGCCGTCGACCTGCTGGCCGGGTGTTGTAGTATTTATCCCGCCGGATACGCCGAAATCGACGCCGCGGCTTTGATGGCGGGGCCAGCCGAAATATCGCGCCGCGCCCTGGCCAGGGTGTTGATGTGCGTCGGCGGCGGGGCTTACCCGCCGCGCCTCGAAAGGCTTGACAGGCTGCTGGGATCAATCGCCGCCGGCCGGCTTTTCAGGGCCAGGACCCTGGCCGGATGCAGGGTAATGCCCATGCGGGCCGGTTCCCCTGAAGCCGCTAACCTGCTTATCTGCCGCGAGGGAAGGGGGATGGCGCGGCCCATGGCTATTGAAGCCGGGGCCGCCGAGGCCGGGGTTAGGGTTTTCTGGGACAACCGTTTCGTGATCCGCTTCGCCGTAACCGGGGAAAAAGCGCCGGGCCGGGCCTGGTTGGCGGGGCTGGGCGCCCAAGGATGGTCGGAAATCGCCGGCCAATGCCCTGAAATCAAGAAACACCCGGTTCCCCCGGCGGTCCGCCCAAGCCTGCCGGCGATAAGCGATGATCGCGGAATTTTTTCGGTTCCCCACTTGAATTACCGCCGCCCCGGCGGCCATTCCTTGGGCCTTGACTTCGCGAGGGTGGATTTCAGCCCCCAAAATACGCTATCCGGGACGGGGTTCTTCCTTGTTTAATGGTTTTGGGGTACTATCTCATTGAACAAGGCTTGGAGGTTCCTCGGCGCCAGTCCGCCCTTGCTTTTGAACAATCCGGATCAACAACCGGCCGGATCAACAACCGATAAGGATCGATAAGTGAATTTCAACAGGAATATAGCGTTGTGGGTGATTATCGCTTTGCTGGTGTTCGCCCTGTTCAATATTTTCCAAGGTCCGGCCACTCATGGGGCGCAGACCTCGCTGGCCTTCTCCGATTTCCTGACCTCCGTCGAAAGCGGCGATATCCGCGACGTAACCATAAAGGGACCGACGGTTACCGGCCATTACCGCGACGGGCGAAACTTCACCACATACGTTCCCGACGACCCGACCCTGATTCCCAAGCTTAACAAATACAAGGTTCGGATTAGCGCCCTGCCATATGAGGAAAACACGCCGACGCTTTGGGGAATCCTGATCTCGTGGTTCCCGATTATGCTTCTTATCGGGGTGTTGATTTTCTTCATGCGCCAGATGCAGGGCGGCAGCGGCAAGGCGATGGGTTTCGGCAAGTCGAAGGCGAGGCTTCTGACCGAAAAAACCGGCCACGTTTCCTTCGATGACGTGGCCGGCATCGACGAGGCCAAGCAGGAACTGGAGGAAATAGTCGAATACCTGAGGGACCCCCAGAAAT
>JAZFTA010000294.1:0-3398 GCA_036446415.1 Rhodospirillales bacterium
CCAGGCCGGCGGGGCTGGAGGTGTTCGAGACCGGTTATAGGAACATCAACGACAAATCCCTGAAAAAGGTTTCGCTGGCCGCCACCGCCCTTGAAGGCATGCGCGGCATCGCCTCCATCGATCCGGAGCTGACCGTCAAGCGCCAGGGCGACACCGTCTCGTTGATGAATTCCGATACCACCGTGGCCAGCTTTCAGGCTCCGCCGGAAGACGACGTCAAGGGGTGGTCGGCCCTGACCATGGACCTATCGTCGGCCGGACGCGGGGTTTCGGTGGAACTCCGCGAGGCCGACGCCGAGAAGCTCTACCAGGCCGTCTTCGACAGCGCCCTTTCCAACCTTGACGTTTTTTCCCATTACGCCGGGGCCGAGGAAGCCAAGAAGAACCGCGCCAAGCGCGACGGGTTCAGCGGCATCGGCATCCGTTTCAGGATGGTCGGCGAGGATGCGCTGATCACCCAGGTGCTGCCCAGGACGCCGGCTTTCAGCGCCGGGCTGAAAAGGAACGATGTAATCACCCATGTCGACAAGGCGTCCACCGCCGGATGGTCCAAGGAGGAAGTGACCGCCAGGCTGCGCGGACCCGTGAACAGTATGGTCGAGGTCACCGTCAGGCGCCGCAAGAAGAAAGAGCCCCTCGGCTTCGAGATCGAACGCCAACTCATAGTTCCAACCACCGTCACCTATGGCTACGATAAAGGCGTCGTTTTTTTGAAGATCACCAATTTCAACACCCGCACCTCGCGCGACCTCACCGCCAAGCTGAAAAAAGCGCGCCGCGATCACGGCGGGGAGATGAAGGGAGTCGTGCTCGACCTTCGCGGCAATCCCGGCGGTCTGCTTAAGCAGTCGATAAAGGTCGCCGGGCTGTTCCTGACCCAGGGCCATATCATATCGACCCGCGGCCGCCACCCCGACAGCCTTCAGAGCTATGACGCCGGGGGCAGCGACCAGGCCGGCGGCCTTCCCCTGGCGGTGCTGATCGACGGCAAGTCGGCGTCGGCCGCCGAGGTCGTCGCGGCGGCCCTTCAGGACCGGGGCCGGGCCGTGGTGATAGGCACCTCGTCGTTCGGCAAAGGCACGGTCCAGACCGTGGTCAGGCTGCCCAACGAAGGCGAGATCACGCTTACCTGGTCACGGCTGATTCCCCCATCCGGTTACGTTCTGCACGGCCTTGGGGTGTTTCCGGCGATCTGCACCAGCGGCGCCGGAGTCGGCGGCAGGCAAATAATAGAGGCGGTGCTGGCGGATCGAGGAAAGGCGGTCTCAATAATGGAGGAATGGCGGAAAACAAGCATGGAAAACGAAACAAAACGCCGTGATCTCAGGGCTTCGTGCCCCGCCCAAAAACGCGCCAATCCCCTTGAGATAGAGCTGGCCCGCGGCCTGATAAACGACAGGGACCTGTTTCTGCGGGTCCTTAACCTGTTCCCGGCCCCGGAGGCGGCGCAGCACTAGAGCGGGTCAGGTTTGATTCGATTCACCGCTGGCATCCTTCGAGACGCGGTTCTTCGAACCGCTCCTCAGGATGAGGAAAATCAATAACTTAACCCTCATGCTGAGGAGGCGCGAAGCGCCGTCTCGAAGCATCCGGCGCCAACAAAACCTCTTTTTCAGCAGCCTGCTAGAGGCCTGCGGGCTTGACAGTTCCGCCGCGCCCTGTATGTTTCGCCGCCAGCGCCCGAACCAGGCATCACGGCAGTTCTAGTCGATAGAATCCAGCATACGGAACCGGAAAAATGGCCAAATCGAACACCATTCTCATCAAACTGGTCAGCACCGCCGACACCGGGTTCTATTATGTGACCAGGAAGAACCCCAGGAATACCACGGGAAAAATGAAATTCAGGAAATACGATCCGGTGGTCCGCAAGCATGTGACCTTCAAGGAAGCAAAAATAAAGTGATCCTCGCCGGCCGGCGGCGGCGCATCTTTATACCAACCTGCATAAATAATCACCGGGGCCTTCTCAGGATTTGGGAGACACCCGGTTGCGCCCTTCGTTCTTGGCTTTGTACAACTCCTTGTCGGCGTCATCGACAAGGATCAGTGGATCGTAATTACCGTCACTGATGGCGGAAACGCCGATGCTTACCGTAACCTCTATTCCCTCGGCGGCGCCATCCGTCTCAATGGGTTCGCCTCCGATCGACAGGCACAGACGCTCGGCCACCTCCAAGGCCACGTCCAAAGTCGTGTCAGGCATTACCACCACGAATTCCTCGCCGCCGTAACGCGCCGCAAGATCGAAACCCCGCACATTGAGGGCGATCTTCTGGGCGATCTCGGCAAGCACCCTATCGCCGGCGGCGTGGCCATGGGTGTCGTTGACGCCCTTGAAATGATCTATATCGATCATCAGAAGCGACACCGGCTTATCGTCCTTGGCCATGCGTTTCATGATCGCCTCGAGGTGAGTGGTCAGATAGCGGCGGTTGTGAAGTCCGGTCAGGCTGTCGACCAGGGCCAGGGACAGGTTTTTGAGAAAATTCGCATGCAGGCGGTCCTGATAGCGCTTGCGCCTGACCTGGGTGCGGACCCGGGCCAACAGCTCGTTTTCATCCATGGGCCGGACCACATAGTCGTTGACGCCGATGTCCAGGGCCTTGTCAAGCTGGTCCATGTCCTCTTCGTCACCGAGCAGCAGAATGGGCAGCAGGCGAGTCTCCTCCCGGGCCCGGATCTGCGAACACAGGCGCAGGGGCCTGTCCATGCCGGCCGCCCCGGAACCTATTACGACGACCTCGGCGTCGGCCCCGGCCACGGCGTTCTGGGCCCCCTCGAAACCGTTTATGACGACGACTTCGTCGTGGTCCCTGGACAGGATACTCTTTACGTTCTCGGACTCTATCGTGCTTTCATCGACCAGCACCACCTTGGCGTTGCCGGCTCCTTTTATTGGCTCCGTTTCGTCTTCCGCCGGGAAGCCCAACATTTTCGTGGTCTCCTCGCGCAGGCGCCATTGATCCATCATCTGTTTCAACCGGACCAGGGAATTGACCCGCGCGAATAAAGTCATGTCGCTCACCGGCTTGGTCAGGAAATCGTCGGCGCCGGCGTCAAGCCCCCTAACCTTCTCCTCGCTTTCGCTCAAAGCCGTAACCATTACCACCGGGATATGGGCGGTTTCGGGATTGCCCTTGATGCGCTCACACACTTCGTAGCCGTCCATGCCGGGCATCATTACGTCCAGCAGCACCAGATCGGGGTTGTGTTCGTTTACCATTTCCAGGGCCGACAGGCCGTCGGTTGCCGTAATGACGTCGAAATATTCACCGGAAAGCTTGGCCGACAGCATTTTGACACTGGGCAGCGTGTCGTCGACTATGAGGATGCGCGCCGACATGGGAAGGTCACATTAACTCAGTTTATGCATTGTTTTTCCGGTGGCCGGGATT
>JAZFTA010000295.1:0-3494 GCA_036446415.1 Rhodospirillales bacterium
CGGCTTTACTTCGACGTAATCCCGCGCAACATAGACGATTACCTCACTCATTTATCCAAGTTTCCCGAACAGGACGGCGAGCAGAAGCTGAACAATCCCGTGTGGCACATACATTTGGGAGACCCCCCCCACGAGGACGCGCATCTCAACTACAACGTCCTGCTCAACCTGGCCAGTGTCTGCCATAGCGAGGACAAGGCGGTGTTGTGGCACTTCATTTCCCGCTACCGCCCCGATGCGACTCCCGAAACCGCGCCGATACTGGACAGGCTGGTGGAATACGCCATCAACTACTACCGCGACTTCGTCAAGCCGGCCAAACAATACCGGGCCGCCACCGATGATGAGAAAAAGGCCCTTGAGGACCTGGCCGGCGTCCTCCAATCCCTGCCCGGGGACGCCGGGGCCGAAGCCATTCAGAGCGAGGTCTACGAGGTAGGCAAACGCCATCCCTTCGAAGACCTGAAAGCATGGTTCAAGGCGCTGTACGAAATACTTCTCGGCCAGTCACAGGGCCCGCGCATGGGCTCCTTCATCCAGCTTTATGGACTGGATGAAACCATAGCCCTGATCCGCCGCGCCATCGCCGGCGAGGACCTTAGCCTTTAAGGCCAGGATCTTAGCCTGCCTAAGGTTTGTCCCGCCATTTCCTGATAAGGCGTCCGGCTTCGCGGATTTCCGCCGGGCTGAGGTAAGGCGTGATGGCGCCCCATAAGGCGCCAGGCTCAAGCCCCTTTTGCTCGGCCGCCATGTCAAGATACATATACGACTTAACCAGGTCACGCTCGACACCCTCGCCGCGGGCATGCAGGATTCCGAGCAGGTACTGGGCGTCGGCGAAACCGCCGTCGGCGGCCCGGCTTATCCACTTCACCGCTTCCTTCTCGTCCTTGGCTATTCCGATGCCGTTGCGGTAAAGGTTGCCAAGGGTGAATTGAGCCGGAGCGTGGCCCTGTTCGGCCGCCTTGCGCCACCATTTGACTGCTTCGGGAACGTTCTTTTCGACACCCCTTCCCCTGGCGTAGAGAAATCCCAGCATCTGTTGGGAGTTGGGATCACCGCCCTTGGCGGCGGGCAGCCATTCCCTGAAAGCCGCGTCGAAATCTTCTTTAGCGTAAGCGTCAAGTCCGGCGTCGAAGTCGGCCCGGGCCGTGATGGCGGCGGAAATTGCAAGAGATAAAAACAAACCAAGCGGGATAAACCGCCGTATCACGGAATTATGAAAGTGTGTACTAGCCTTCATGACACCCGAGGGCGAAATTGAAATAAAGTTCGCGGGTCTTGGTGAAGATGGGGCCTGGCTCAAGGCCGCGGTCATCAATCCGGGTGCAGGGGGCAACTTTGAAATAGTTGCCGGTGGCGAAAAGTTCTTCCGCCTCCGAAAGTTCCTCATAGGCGATGGCTCTTTGCGCAACCTTCATGCCGTCATCCCCCAACAAGGAAATGACCCTTTGGCGGGTGATGCCGTTCAGGAAGGTTCCGTTCGCTTCCGGCGTGTGAACAACGCCGTCCTTGACCATGAACAGGTTGGCGTAGGCGAACTCGGCTACGTTGCCGTAGGGGTCCATGACGACGCCGGTATCGAACCCCTTGCCCTTGGCTTCGGCGACTGCCCTGGCCACGTTGGGATAAAGGCATGACGCCTTGGCTTCGGTCGGCGCCATGTCCGGGGCCGGCCGCCTAAAGCGGGTTAGGCAGGCGCTGAACCCGTCGGGGGAGGGAAGCGGCGATTCGGATACCGACAGCGCGAAACGCGTACTCTCGGAATCAGGGATTATGAACCCGGTTTCAGCGAAGAACATTGGTGCTATGTATAGTTCCGCGCCCTTGGGAAACTTGCCTATGCCCCGCCATGCCAGTTGCTCGATCTCGGGACCGGTTATCTTGGGGTCAAGTCCCAATATGCGCGCCGATTTCACAACTCTGGCGCAGTGCAGGTCGAGGTCCGGAGCCACTCCCTGAAAGGCCCTCGCCCCATCGAAGACGACCGATGACAGCCACACGGCGTGGCTTTTTGGCCCCAATACGCGCGGATTGCCTTCGTGCCATTCACCATCGACATAGGTGAAGCCTGAGCCGATTTCCACTTTTCCCATTGTTTTGTGCCCCGGTATTTACGCCGTGAACCCAAAATAACACACTACCCGCCATCACGTCAGCCGCAGGGACCGCCATATGTCTGATCCAGATCACTAGACGCAAAAAAACAGGATTTCAGAGGGTGGTTATTACTGGGTAGCCCAGACTATGCGGGCGATCCAATCGATTTCTTCTATAGGCAGGATACGATCCTGGTGAAGAGGGTTGAATGATTGCAGCTCAATTTTGTTGGCGGTGCGCCTGCGCAGCAGCTTCGACATTACTTCCCCTTCCTTTGTCCTGACCACCACCCTGTCGCCCCGGCGGATGTTTGCCTGGGGCGATACGATCACAATGTCGCCGTCACGGAAGACCGGTTGCATGCTGTCGCCGCTGATTTCAAGTGCGTAGGCCTGAAGGTCGCCAAGACCGGGAAATGGGATCTCGTCCCATCCGCCGCCGACCGGATAACCCGCATCGTCGAAGAACCCTTCAGTTCCGGCCTGGGCTAAACCGATGACCGGGATGTTGCGGTAAACACCGCCGCCTTCGCTGTCGCCGATATAGGAAATGAATTCCCCGATGCTGGCCCCGGTAGCGGTGAGAATCTTGGAAACGCTTTCGGTGCTGGGCCAGCGCAGCTTGCCTTCACGGGTGGACCGTTTGCTTTTGTTGAAGGTGGTTGGATCGAGGCCAGATTTGCGGGCCAGCCCGGAGGCGGAAAGATTGTATTCCCGCGCCAGACGGTCGATTGCCTTCCAGATGTCAGCATGCCTCAGCATGGGAACATCGTCATATAAAAAACACTTTTACGCACTAGGAAGATATAACTTTTTTCACTTGACATAGGCATTGTAGCCCATATACTTACATTTGTTCACTCTCTGTTCCGAATAACTTTATCAGCGGGGAATTGTTGCATGGGACGCATCCGTTACAATCCGAGGCCGACATACGAAATTGAGTGTCTATTATTCGCCAACAGCGAGGAGGCCTGGTTCTGGTTCATCCGTTGTCAGCGGTTGCGTTCAGAGGGGGCGCGTTTGGAAAATGCGCCAGATGGCATTCCCAGGCCATGTTCTCCAGACGACATTTATCTGTCTGTCATGTCTCTTTTGCGCAGCCGCTTCATAGACATGGAACACCTTCGGGTGCTGTGGAAATACGGTCTTCGCGAATTGCCGCCCGATCCCAGATGCCGCCGGGAAGAACGCCATGCCCGGCTGTGGGACGAGGCTTTGGACCGGTTGACCACGGTTCTTCGTGAAAAAGGCATATCCGCATGAACTACTCCACCACCGCTCGCTGGCCCTGGGATGGTTCACCGAAAGTTCTGGTCGTTTTTTCCGGCGAAACGGAGATCGCCTGGCTGCGCATTCTTAAAAAGGGATTCCGCCATTGTTTCGTCCTCGTCG
>JAZFTA010000296.1:0-12058 GCA_036446415.1 Rhodospirillales bacterium
TTTAGCGTCGGGGCCGACGGGACCCCCCGAATCGACCGGCTGAACATACCCCTGGTGGAGGCGTGATGGCGGTGAAGGTGATGTATTACGTCCAGCACCTGCTCGGCATCGGGCACGTGGCGCGGTCATTGGCGATCGTCAAGGAACTGGTCAGGCGGGGCGACGACGTAACCCTGGTCATGGGCGGCGGAAAGGTGTCCTTGCTGGACGCGCCCGCCGCCGATCTGGTGCAACTTCCTTGCGTCCGGGCCGCCGACGAGACGTTCAAGGTATTGATCGGCGCCGACGGCAATCCCATCAACGACGCCTGGCGGGAAAAGCGAAGGAAAAGCCTGCTCGAGACTTTCGGGCGGGTGAAGCCCGATGTCCTGGTGATCGAACTGTTCCCTTTCGGGCGCCGCCGGTTCCGCTTCGAGTTGATCCCCCTGTTGGAGGCGGCGCGCCGATCCGACCCCCGCCCCGGCGTCGTTTCCTCGGTCCGCGACATCCTGGTCGACAAGGGAAGGCCCGAGCGGGCCCGGGAAACGGCGGAATGGGTGGAGGCCTATTTCGACGCCGTACTGGTGCACGGCGATCCCTCTCTGATCCCCTTCGAAAGGACGTTCCCCGAGGCCCCGAGGATCGCCGACAAGATCCGCTATACCGGCTACGTCATCGACGGCGAACGGTTGAAGGGGGCGTCCGCCGCCGCCCCCGGCGGGAACGGGGTGCTGGTCTCCAGCGGCGGCGGGGTGGTCGGCGAGAAACTCCTGAGGACGGCTCTCGCGGCGCGCCCCTTGAGCGCCTTGAAATCGTCGCCGTGGCGGCTTCTCGCCGGCCCCAACATGGCGGAGGACGAGTTCAACCGTCTCCGCTCCGAGGCCGGAGAGGGGATCACCGTCGAGCGGGCCAGGTCCGACTTCGTCTCACTGCTCGCGGATTGCTCGGTGTCGGTGTCGCAAGGGGGCTACAACACGGTTATGGAAGTCCTCGCCACCGGCACGAGAAGCGTCATCGTTCCTTTCTCGGCGGGAGGGGAATCCGAACAGACGCTGCGCGCCCGCCTGCTCGAGGAACGGGGACTGGTCAAGGTGCTCGCCGAGGAGGCCTTGAATCCGGAAAGCCTAGCCAAGGCCCTGGATCTGGTGATCGAGGAGCCGAAAGCGGCGGGAGACGGCATCGACCTCGGGGGCGCCGAAACCTCGGCCCGGGTTATCTCGGCCCTTGCCAAGCCCTTATAAAATTGGTCAATAGTACATCCGTTCCGGCGGTAAAGACGTCCTTTGGAGATGCGCAAATACTTAAAACGGCCGGTTAAGGAAGAGCGGCGATGGAAGACAACATCTTCAAGTACATCCTCAGGTACTCCAAGAAGCAGCAGGTGATGCTGTTAGCGTTGGCGCTGCTTTCCTTCCCGTTCCTATACCTGTCCCTGGACATCCCCAAGACGATCATCGACAAGGCGATCAAGGGAAGTGATTTCCCCCAAACCATCTTAACCGTCGAGTTAGACCAGATTCCCTACCTGATGGCGCTGTGCGCGGCGTTCCTGTTCCTGGTTATGCTCAACGGCGGCTTCAAGTATTTCATCAACGTCTACCGCGGCGTGATCGGTGAGCGCATGTTGCGCCGCCTGCGCTATATGCTGATCGAGCGGGTGATGCGTTTCCCGCTGCCCCATTTCCGCAACGTCTCCGAGGGCGAGATCGTTTCCATGGTGACCACCGAGACCGAGCCTCTCGGCGGCTTCATCGGCGACGCCTTCTCCCTGCCGTCGTTCCAGGGCGGCATTCTTCTCACCTATATCGGCTTTATCTTCATCCAGGACCCGATCATGGGGCTGGCGGCGATTTCGCTGTATCCCATCCAGGTTTACCTGATCCCCAAATTGCAGCGCCAGGTCAACCGGCTCGGCAAGCAGCGGGTCATGAAGGTTCGCAAGCTGTCCGAGCGCCTAGGCGAGATGGTGTCGGGAATGCCCGACATCCGCGCCCACGACACGGCCCATTTCGAACTGGCCGATTTCACCGAACGCCTGGGCGCTATCTTCGATATCCGCTACCAGATTTACCGCAAGAAGTTCTTCATAAAGTTCCTCAACAATTTCCTGGCCCAGTTGACGCCTTTCTTCTTTTTCTCCATCGGCGGGTATCTGGTCATTAAGGGTAACCTTACGCTGGGCTCCCTTGTCGCTGTATTGGCGGCCTACAAGGATCTGGCGGCGCCGTGGAAAGAATTGCTCAATTACTATCAGCGAATGGAAGACTCACGCATAAAGTACGACCAGTTAATTGAACAGTTTCAACCGGCAGGTATGTTGAATGAGAGCCTTATGGCTCCACAGTTGGAGCAATCAGAAAAAATCGCCGGGAAACTGGTCGCTTCCAATCTTTCCTTTGAGGTGGAAGAAGGAAACAAAATTATCGACGGCGCGACTTTCTCGCTGGACACATCCGAGCATGTCGCCATCGTCGGCGACGGTGGAAGCGAGCGAACGGCGATAGCGCAACTTCTGGCCCGTCTTGTCATGCCGTCGGGAGGGAAAATTCAGATCGGGGAAAAAAACCTGACATCGATGCCTAACTCCGTGACCGGGCGGAATCTCTCATATGTAGATCAGGAATCCTACATCCGTTCCGGCACAATACTCGACGCCTTGCTTTACGGCCTCAAACACCACCCCACCAACGAATCCGGCGGCAACGGGGAAATACAGGAAATTCGTCAAATAAAAGCCGAAGAAGCCGCTAAAGCCGACAATAGCCCGTTTCTCATCGACGACGATTGGGTGGATTATGAATCCATCGGCGTTAAGGGACCAGAAGAAATGACCGAGAAGGCAATATCGGCTCTACGCTCGGTCGGCCTGAACAGCGATATATTCCAAATCGGTTTACGCCAAGTCATCAACGCCCAAGATCATCCCGAACTTGCTCAAGGCATACTCAAGGCTCGGACACTTGTCGGCGAAAAGCTCAACTCCTCCGAACTTTCCAATCTGGTTGAGGTGTTCGACAAAAGCAAATTCAACACCAATGCCTCGGTGGCCGAGAACATTCTTTTTGGAGCCCCGGCCGATGAGACTTTCAAAGTCGAGAACCTTGGTGAGAACCCCCACGTTCTCCGTGTCCTGGATGAGATCGGCCTGAGAGAGGAGTTTCTGAAGATAGGCCATTCCATAGCAACGCTGATGGTCGAGTTGTTCCACGGCCTGCCGCCCGGACATGAGTTTTTCGAACGGTTTAGCTTTATCGATTCCGACGATTTGCCTGAATTCCAGCGTATCAACAACTTCATCGCCACTCACTCAATCGAAGAAATAGAGGATGAATACCGGGCCCGGCTTACCGACCTGCCATTTAAAATAATCGTGGCCCGTCACCACCTGGGCTTGATCGACGAGACTTTACAGGCACGGCTATTGGAGGCTCGGCAGGTATTCTCGGATACCTTGCCCAATGACCTAAAGCAGTCCATCGCTTTTTTCGATGATGAAGAATACAACTCGGCAAGCTCTATCCAGGACAACATCCTTTTCGGAAAAATCGCCAGCAACAAGGTTGAAAGCGCTTCCCGCATCGGCGACCTCCTGACCGATGTCATTGATAACCTTGGTTTGCGCACAGCCGTTATCGAGATCGGCCTGGGTTTCAATGTGGGTATTGCCGGAAAACGTCTTTCCCCAGCCCAACGCCAGAAACTCGCTATTGCCCGCTGCTTGTTGAAAAAGCCCCAATTGATGATCGTCAATCAGGCGACGGCCTCCCTCGATGCCGCATCGAGCAAACTGATATTTGAAAGTATAAAAAATGAAATGAAGGAAGCCGGCTTGGTATGGGTCGATAACGAGGTCGGCGACATCATGAACTTCGACCGCGTACTACGCATAGAAAGAGGTAAAATCACCGACCAGACAAAGGGCGAAAAGGCCGAACAGGCGTCGGCCCGCGAACCCGAGCAGAGCGCCCCGGAATCAAAAGATGATACCGGCGGGCTCAACGACAAGGCCAATTTGCTATCGGAAATTCCGTTCTTCTCCGGCATTGAAAGATCGAGATTGAAACTTCTCGCCTTTACCAGCGAACATTTGAGATTCAAACAAGGCGAACACCTATTCTGGCAGGGAAACATGGCGGAGGTCGCTTACGTGATTCTCGAGGGAACTGTCGATATCCTTATCGACAGCCTGGAGGGGCCGAGAACGGTAGCGACTTATCGACGGGGAGAATTGATCGGAGAATTGGCCCTGTTGAGCGACGCTCCCAGAACGGCCAGCGTTAGAGCGGCTGAGAACGTTGCCGTGATGAGCATCTCAAAGGACATATTCCTGAAACTGATCAAGGAGAACAGCGAGGCCAGCGCCAACCTGTCCCGCATCCTTGCGGTTCGCTTTGAAACCATGATGCGGAAGTTCAGCGGCGGCCAGGCCCTGTACGACGAAACGACGGGGCTGCCCAACCGCGATCTGTTGAAGGACAGGATGAAATACATGGCTTCGACGGACAAACGTCACGGCAAGGTTTCGGCGCTTATCCTTATCGACATGAAGAACTTCGAGCCCTTCGTTGGCCCCCTTGGCAAGGATGAGAAAGACGAACTTCTGAAAGAGATAGCGCGGCGCCTCAGGGGCTGCCTGCGCGAAGCCGACACATTGGCCAGCCTTGAAAATTACGGTTTCGGCGTCATCGCCAACGCCGCCGCCACGGATAAGGGGCTCGATACCGATATCGTCACCAAACGCCTGGCCAACGCCTTCGATGAGCCGTTTAGAGTAAAAGGCAAAACAATCATGTTGGAAAAGGGACTTGGTTTCAACGTCTTCCCGCTGACCGAGGAAAACATCCGTATCGCCGAAAACATACTGTGACAGTGACGCTTTTAACTAATACCTTGGAGCGCTGATAATGAGTGCCCTTCTCGACGTACGCGACCTTAAGGTCGAGTTCAAAATCCAAACCGGCGTGGTTCGCGCCGTCAACGGCGTGTCGTTCAGGGTGCGGGCCGGCACAACGGTGGCGCTGGTCGGCGAGTCGGGGTCGGGAAAATCGGTAATAGCCCAGACGATCATGGGTATCCTGCCCCGCAACGCCAATATCACCGACGGCGAGATTCTGCTTAAAAACCAGGCGCGAAAGGAGTCCAACACCGATCCGGAAAGAAGTTCCGGCTTGGTCAACCTTGCGGCCCTCGATCCGGACGGCAGGGAATACCGGGCAATCAGGGGCAACCGCATATCGATCATATTCCAGGAACCGATGACGTCGCTGTCGCCGCTGCACACCATAGGCGACCAGATCAGCGAAGCCGTGATGCTGCACCGCGATGCCAACAGGCGCCACGGTAGGGAACTGGCCGCCGAAATGCTCGGCATGGTCGGCTTTCCCGACCAGGCAAGGGCGCTCGACACCTATCCGTTCGAACTATCGGGCGGCCTGCGCCAACGGGCGATGATAGCCATGGCCCTGGTCTGCCGGCCGGCCCTGTTGATAGCCGACGAACCCAGCACGGCGCTGGACGTCACCATCCAGGCCCAGATACTGAAACTGATAGGGGACCTTCAGTCGGAATTGAAGATGGCGGTGCTGATGATCACCCACGATCTAGGCGTCGTCGCCAACATCGCCGAGGAAGTGGTCGTAATACATCGCGGCAAGGTAATGGAAAGCGGCTCCCTAAACGACATATTCGACAATCCCTCCCACCCCTACCTGAAGGGCTTGTTGAAGGCGATCCCCCATTTCGACATGAAGCCGGGCGAAAGGCTGGTCCCGTTGCAAGAGATCGAACACCACATCGGCCATTTGCCGGCGGAGAAAAAGGAATGGCCGGGCCGGGCCGGACCGCTTCTTGAGGTCCTGAACGTTTCCAAAAGCTTTTCCATCCGCAAGGAACGGTCATTCTTCAAGGCGGCGCCCGAGGAGACAATCCGAGCCGTCAGCGACGTAAGCTTCCACATCGACCGCGGCGAGTGCTTAGGCCTGGTCGGCGAAAGCGGGTGCGGCAAGACGACGCTGAGCAAGATCATAATGCGCGAGATTGACGCCGATGACGGCGAGGTCCGCTTCAACGGCGTGGATGGCTCTTTCAACCTGTTGGACCTGGACGACGGGGAAATGACTCCGGTGCGTCGCAACATTCAGTATGTTTTCCAGGACCCGTTCGGCTCCCTCAATCCCCGGATGACGGTCTTCAACATCCTCAGCGAACCCCTGATAATCCATTCCATGGGCGGCCCCGATTATCGCCGGGAAATGGTGGTTGAACTGATGCGCATGGTGGGGCTGAACGCCCGTCACCTCAACCGCTACCCGCACAGCTTTTCCGGCGGCCAACGCCAGCGAATAGGCATCGCCCGCGCCCTGGCCCTTGGACCGGACCTGTTGATCTGCGACGAGCCGGTATCGGCGCTGGACGTATCTATACAGGCCCAGATACTCAATTTGTTTAAGGACCTGCAGGAAGAACTGGGCCTTACCTACCTGTTCATTTCCCACAATCTGGCGGTAGTCGATTACATAGCCGACACGATTGCCGTGATGTGCGCCGGAAGGATTGTGGAGATTGCGCCGCGCCAGATACTGTTCAACAATCCCGTTCATCCCTACACCCGCGCCCTGTTGTCGGCGGTCCCCTACCCCGACCCAAGCAGGCGTTTGGATTTCTCGGCCCTGATGGAAGGCCGCGCCTCTATTCCCCAAGCCTGGCCCGAACCATTCCACATGGGCGAATCGCCGCCGCCGTTGCTGGACCTGGGCCAGGGGCACATGGTAAGGGCCAGCGCCCCGCCCCCGGAAGGCGCCCCGGAAGGCGCCCCGGAAGGCGCCCCGGAAGGCGCTAAGGGAACAGCGTTATGATTTTTCGGGTTTCGGTTATTGCCTTGCTGTCCCTGACCGGGTTTGCGATGAACGCGGTGGCCGAAACGCCGGACCTGATTGAAACGCCCTCCCTGTTTGACGCCGTGGCCGCCGGCGACATACCAGCCGTCGCCCAACGGGTGCCCGAAGAGCCTTCGATCGCCGCCATGAACGGACCCGGCCGGACAATCGGCCTTCACGGCGGGACCATGAGGATGCTGATGGGCCGGGCCAAGGACACCCGGATGATGGTGGTCTACGGATACGCCCGGCTGGTCGGGTACGGCAAGGACTTTAATCTGAAGGCCGACATACTGGCCGGATACGAGGCCGAGGAAGGGCGCATTTTCACACTCCGTTTGCGCAAGGGCCACCGCTGGTCGGACGGCCATCCATTTACCTCGGAGGACTTCCGCTACTACTGGGAGGACGTGGTCAACAACAAGGAGATTTCGCCGGGCGGAGCGCCCAGGGTCATGAGGGTGGACGGCGAGCCGCCTGAATTCGAGGTGATTGACGAGGTCACCGTCAGATACACCTGGGCCAAGCCAAACCCGTTCTTCCTGCCCTCCCTGGCCGCCGCCAACCCCCTATACATCTATCGCCCGGCCCACTACCTGAAACGGTTCCACGCCCGCTACACGGAGCCGGGGGAACTGGAAAAGATGGTAAAGGAGGAAAAACAGCGCAACTGGGTCGCCCTCAACTTCCGAAAGGGCCGCCAGTACAAAAACAACAACCCCGACCTGCCGACGCTTCAGCCCTGGGCGCTGGCCACCAGGCCGCCGTCGGAGCGATTCGTTTTCAAGCGCAACCCCTATTACCACCGTATCGACGCCGAGGGCCGCCAACTCCCCTACATCGACCAGGTCGTCCTGAACATCGCCAATTCGAAACTGATACCCTTGAAGTCCGGGGCCGGCGAGGCCGACCTTCAGGCCCGCGGCCTGCAATTTAACAACTACACATTTCTGAAGCGGGGAGAGAAACGCGGCGGATACCGTGTGCGTCTGTGGAAGACGGCGAAGGGATCTCAGCTGGCCCTCCATCCCAATTTAAACGTCACCGATCCGGTGTGGCGCGGCCTGGTCCGCAAGGCGGATTTCCGCCGCGCCCTGTCGCTGGCCATCGACCGCCACGAGATTAACACGGCTATTTATTTCGGCCTCGCCACCGAGGCCAACAACACGGTGCTTCCCGAAAGCCCGCTGTATAAAAAGACCTACGCCACCAAATGGGCCGGTTTCGACGTTGCCCGGGCCAACCAACTGCTGGACGGGCTGGGCCTGACCAGGCGCGACGACAGGGGGGTAAGGCTTCTTCCCGACGGACGGACGATGGACATTATCGTCGAGACCTCCGGCGAGGAAACCGAACAGACCGACGTGCTGGAGCTGATCCGCGACAGTTGGCTAAAGGTCGGGATCAGGCTATTCACCAAGCCCCTGCAGCGCGAGGTATTGAGAAACCGGGTATTCGCGGGCACGACCCTGATGTCGGTATGGTTCGGCATGGAGAACGGCGTACCGACGCCGGACATGAGCCCCGGTGAACTGGCCCCGACCAGCCAGCATCAACTGCAATGGCCGAAATGGGGCCAGCATTTCGAGACCAACGGCAAGAGCGGAGAGACCGTGGACCTGAAAGAGGCCAATGATCTTTTCCGTCTCTACAACGAATGGCGAGGCGCCTCGACGCGCCGGCAAAAGGAAGACATCTGGCGCCGCATGCTGGAAATAACATCGGACCAGGTTTTCACCATAGGGGTGATATCGGGCGTGTTGCAGCCGGTGTTGGTCAACGAACGTCTCAGAAACGTCCCTGAAGAGGGAATATACAACTGGGACCCCGGCGCCCATTTCGGAATCCACCGCCCCGACACCTTCTGGTTCGCCGAAGGGCAAGGGAACAAGTAATGCTGAATTACCTGACCCGCCGGGTGATTACGATGTTGGTTACGCTGCTGGCCATCAGCGCCCTGGTGTTCGTCATCATCCAGCTTCCTCCCGGCGATTACCTGACTACCTATATCGCCGAACTCGAAAGCCAGGGCGAAACGGTCAACACCGAAAAGATCGAATACCTGCGCCAAATGTACGGCCTCGACCGGCCCATGGTGGAGCAATACTTCATATGGCTTTCCGGCATGGTGCAGGGAGACTTCGGATATTCCTTCGAGTACAGCCTGCCGGTCGCGGAAGTTGTCGGCGACCGGCTGTATCTGTCGATCCTGCTGAACTTCGCCACCATACTATTCATATATTTGGTGTCGTTCCCGATCGGCGTTTATTCGGCAACCCATCAATACAGTTGGGGCGACCACGGACTTACCTTTGTCGGTTTTCTCGGACTGGCGACGCCAAACTTCCTGCTCGCCCTGATTCTGCTTCACCTGGCCAACGTCTATTTCGGAATCTCGGTCGGCGGACTGATGGGCGAACAATATATCAACCAGCCGTGGACCTGGGCAAAGATGGTGTCGGTTATGGAACATCTGTGGGTGCCGGTGCTGGTCATCGGGACCTCCGGCACCGCCGGCATGATCCGGCGCCTGCGCGCCAACCTGCTTGATGAACTTCAAAAACAGTACGTCGTCACCGGCCGCGCCAAGGGGCTGCCCCCGGGCAGGCTGTTGTTGAAATACCCGCTGCGCATGGCCCTCAACCCGTTCATAGCCGACATCGGAAACATACTGCCCCAAGTGGTTTCCGGTTCGGTCATAGTATCGATGGTAATGTCCCTGCCAACCACCGGGCCGATGCTTCTCAACGCCCTGAAAAGCCAGGACATGTACCTGGCCGGCTCGTTCCTGATGTTTCTCGCGATGTTGACCGTGGCCGGCATGTTCGTTTCCGACATACTGTTGGCGGTGTTGGACCCGCGTATCCGTCTGGAAGGGGGGACCAGGCGATGAGCGCCAATATCCCCCATTACGTTTCGGCGGAGCCCTTCGACCTGTCCGAGGCCCAAAAGATGACGGCGGCGCAGGAACGCTACTACATGGCGTCCCAGTGGCGGATGATGTGGTGGCGGTTCAAGAAACACAAGCTGGCGGTGGCGGCGGGGATCGTCCTGTTGTTGAGTTATTCGTCGATCCTGGTGACCGAGTTCCTGGCCCCCTATAACCTTCATTCACGCCATATAGACTCCATTCACGCGCCGCCCCAGGTAATCCATTTATTCCATGAAGGACGTTTCGTCGGTCCCTTCGTATACGGCCTTGACTACCGCCTCGACATGACCAACCTGAAACGTGAATACACCGAGGACCTTAACAAAGTGCAGCCGGTCAGGTTCTTCTGTTCCGGCGACAGGTACGAATTCTGGGGATTTATCGAGGGTGGACTGCACCTTATGTGCCCGGCCGAGGGGGGGACCCTGTTCCTGCTGGGCACCGACCGGCTGGGCCGCGACATGGCGTCCAGGCTGCTTTACGGCGGGCGCGTCTCACTGACCATTGGCCTCATCGGCATCACCATCAGTTTCGTTCTGGGGATAACCATCGGCGGCTTCGCCGGATATTTCGGCGGCCTCGCAGACAACGTGGTGCAGCGGGTCATCGAGATATTGCGGTCGTTGCCCGAACTGCCCCTGTGGATGGCCTTGTCGGCGTCCTTGCCGGTGACCTGGAGCCCGATCGGGGTCTATTTCGGGCTCACCATCATCCTCGCCCTGCTCGATTGGCCGGGACTGGCCCGCGCCGTGCGCTCCAAGCTGCTGGCCCTGCGCGAGGAGGACTACTGCGCGGCGGCCAGGATGATGGGCGGCCGGCCGAGCCGCATAATCGGCCGCCACCTCCTGCCCAACTTCATGAGCCACCTGATCGCCTCGGCGACCCTTTCCATACCCTCGATGATCCTGGCCGAAACGGCGCTAAGTTTCCTGGGCCTGGGCCTAAGGCCGCCGGTAACCAGCTGGGGGGTGCTGCTGGCCGAAGCCCAGAACATAGAGGCGGTGGCCCTTTATCCGTGGCTGTTGCTGCCCATGCTTCCGGTGGTGGTGACGGTCCTGGCCTTCAACTTCCTGGGCGACGGCATGAGGGACGCCGCCGATCCTTATGACTAGAGCGGTTCCAGTTTCCTCAACCACAGGCTGGATTCAAAGGCTCCTTGGGGAAGTCCCAGGCGCTTGATGACGGTTCCTTCCAGGGCCTCGGCCATTCGCGTCGCCACATAGCGGCTCGACCATATGATATCGTAGCCGCCGCCCTGGATCAGGGTCGCCACGCCAAGCTGTTCGTTGTAGGCCCGCCATTCCCATTGAGGCGGGTAATCGTCGGGAAGAAAAATGTCGTGGAAGTGGACCAGCACCCCCGCCGGCAGCATCGGCAGCATGGAATTAAGCAGAAAATCGACGTCGCCGCCCGGCATCAGGATATGGCTGGAATCGATTATCAGCATGTCGCCCGTCCCAAGGTGGGAGAAGGAGGCCGGTCCGGCCTGCTGGACGGTGCTGCGCCACACCTCTATGCCCAGCTCATCGATATCGGATCTTGGTTCGGGGTCGATGGCCGTGATCCGGACGTCGAGGCCGCCGTCGATAACGGCGCGGGCCAGGAAACGGGTGGAGTGGCCGGAGCCCACCTCGACTATCCTAAGCGGTTTGTAACGGCGCACCATGGCGTACAGCGAGGCCCCGTCGAGGCGGGGGAACCAGTCCTGGTCCCAACGCGGCCCTGTTGATGGCTTTGCTCCCATGGCCTCCAGCTCCGCCGCGTAGCCGACCATTGAAGAGATGTGATCGAGGAAATCGTCGGCCCGGCGGCGGAACAAATGCTCAAGTTCCCCGTATCCGTGGCGGAACCGAGGCCCCGCCACCGTGTAGGCGTAACGGTAGGGAATGAAGAAACCCCGCCGGGCAACGCCCAGCACCGTAACCAGCCCCATCCACATTCTTCTAAGAGAGTTCCCCATAGTCTCTTCCGCCCCTTTTGGTCCCCTAATAGATACCCCCAAACCGGCCCCCGGCGAAACCGTCTACCCAATCGGCAAGGGCTGTGCTAGAGAATGTCCCGTGAGAGCCTTGCTGAATGGGGTGTAGTTCAACTGGTAGAACGTCCGGTTCTGGTCCGGGAGGTTGAGGGTTCGATTCCTTCCACCCCAGCCAAGGCTTCCCCCCAAGAACCATACTGAACATACAGCGATATTTGACGCAAGATGAGCCAGGACGAAGAAGTTAGGGAAGAAGGGGCCAGGGACTTCGTCCGCGCCATAGTGCGCGAAGAC
>JAZFTA010000297.1:0-6596 GCA_036446415.1 Rhodospirillales bacterium
GACCGGCATCCAGCTTCTGCGCGAGGTCCGGTCGGACGACAAGCTGAAGCAAATCCCCTTCGTGATGATTACCGCCGAAAGTAAGTCCGAGAATGTCATAGCCGCCAAGGATGCCGGCGTTTCCAACTATATCGTCAAGCCGTTTAACGCCGAGACCTTGAAATCAAAGCTGGTCAGTGTGCTTGGCGATTTCTAGTGGTAAGAATCTAATATATGCGATCCTATTGGTACCATATATTAGATTTTTACCACTAGGAGGCGGTTATGCCTTCAGCCAGGGTTGATGACGATCTTGGGAAAAAACTCAGGAAACTCAAGGGCGGAGGCGGGGTCAGGCTCAAGGCCGTGCAAACCTCCGCTGCCGCGGGTCGAGCCTTGACCTCCAAAAGTAAAAAACATTCCGCCAAGGAAACCGCCCTGTATGATGAATTGCAGGCCCTGGCCGACTATATCCATGCCGCCAGGGCTGAAATCGCGGCTATCAATCCGGGAGAAGTAAAGGATAACTTCCTGCCTGACGCTACCGACGAACTGGACGCCGTAATCGAGGCCGCCGCCGAGGCCACCAACGCCATCATGGACGCCGCCGAAAGCATAGAGGGGATAATGGGGGAAATAGAGGGCCAGGCCAGCCGGACCCTGATGGACGCCACCACCTCCATTTACGAAGCCTGCGGTTTCCAGGACATAACCGGACAGCGCATAACCAAGGTGATCAATACCCTGAAAAGCATCGAGGAAAAGGTCGATGCGCTGGTCGCCGTGTTCGCCGATGACGGACCACCCAGCACGGCCCGAAAACCGGCCAAGACCAGGAAAGTTGCGAAAGCGGCGCCTAAAAAGAAAAAGCCCGCTAAGAAAGCCGTTGCCGATAAAGACCTTTTGAACGGTCCAGGGAAAAAAGGCGAGGCGAAAACCCAGGATGAAATCGACGCATTACTGGCAAGTTTTGACTAGCGGACCGGATCCGACATGTATGACATCGAGAACATCCCTCAACACCACATCGAAAAGAGTGGCAGCCAAAGCACCATAGCCCTGTTCCTGGCGCTTTATTTGCTTATTCTCGCCTTTTTCATCCTGTTGGTGAGCATTTCCACCCTCCAGGATGTCAAGGCCAAGGCGGCGATGACCAGCGTCACCACCACCTTTTCCAATATCCTTCCCCCCAGCGTCGAACTGAAGGCCTTTTCCACGGAGGAAGGCGAGGTATTGGCCGGACAGGCGTTTCAGGAGGAGGTCACAAATATTTTCGCTACCGCCATCCAGGTCGCCAAGGTAGAGACCGTCCAGCCGGGACGGCTGATGCGGGTGCTTTTTCCCGCCGACGCCCTGTTTTTCCCGGGCAAAACCGAAATACGGCAGGGGCAGTTTCCATTTCTTGACCGCATAGTCGCGGCCTTGAGCAACCGTCCCCCGGGGGTTCGCTACGACATGGAGTTCGTTATCGGCTCCCCCTTCACGGGAGGCAAAAACCTGCCCATCGGCCAAACCCTGGAAATAGCCCGGGGCGGCGTATTCGCGCGTGAACTGCGCAACCGCGGCGCCCCCCCGGACAGCATCTCCATCGGACTGATGCCGGGCAATGCCGATGAAGTAATCATCCGGTTCTACATACGCAGCCTTGAGGAAACCAAGCTTAAATTCGAAGTTCCCGGAAAGGATGGATAAGCGGCCGTTGGCCGCCGGACGTCATGTACACTGAAGACGAAAACGACCCCTACAAATCCTCGGCCGGCTTCGGCTGGATGATCATTTTCACCGATCTGGTGTCCTTGATGCTGACTTTCTTCGTGTTGCTGTTCTCCATGTCCAGCGTCCATATCGACAAATGGAAGTCCCTGACCGATGCCCTGTCCCAAACCCTCAATCCATCCTCCACCAGGTCGGTCGAGGCCACATCCTCGAAGTTCAACATCGCCAACATATTCCGCAAGAAGGCGATCAACCTGGATTACCTGACGGCGGTGCTGGAGAAGGCGGTCACCGAGGATCCCCTGCTTTCGCGCAGCCAGTTGATGCGCCTTGAAGACCGGCTGATTATCGCCCTGCCCGGAGACCTGCTGTTCCCGGCCGGCCGGGCGGTGTTGTCGGAAGGGGCAAGGAAGGCCCTGTTCAACCTGGGAGGCGTTCTGCGCAACATCGGAAACCAGATAGGGGTAAACGGCCATTCCGACCCCAATCCGCCGGGCAAGGGCGAGTACGCCTCGAACTGGGAGCTGTCGCTGGCCCGGGCCATCGCGGTAGCCAATTCCCTAAGACGGTCGGGCTATACCGAGGACATCATCGCCTACGGTTACGCCGACAGTTATTTCTCGCAATTGCCCGATATTCCCGAAGACCAGAGGCTGGCCATGGGGAGGCGGGTCGACATAGTGGTAATGCCCACGGTCTGGAGCCTGTAATGGCTTATCGGCGGATAACAATTGCCGTTTTTGTCCTGGCGGGGTCATTGTGGATGCCCGGCGCCGGGCCGGTAAGCGCCGAACCCGTTCCGGTGCGCTCCGCCGCCCACCAGGGATACGGGCGCATCGTTTTCAACTGGCCCTCGCCGGTCGTTTATTCCGCCGATGTCGTGGAAGACCGCCTGATTGTCGGCTTCGGCCGGGCAATAGAGGCGTCATATGGCGGCGTGGTCAGGAGACTTGGCAAGTACCTGAGGAGCGCCGAGCCGGGGGGCGACGGGAAATCGGTAATCTTTTTCCTGAAAGGCAATTACGGTCTTCGCAGCTTCGATATGGGTTCGGCGGTGGTGATCGACCTGTTGGATCTGGAACCCCCCCAGGCCGCCGTCCAGCCCGCCGTCCAGACACCAGCCCAGGCATCCGCCCAAGCGCCGCGAAAGGGGCCGCCGATCCGGGTCCGTTCCGGCCTTCACAAGGATTTCACCCGCATCGTTTTCGACTGGCCCAAGCGGGTCGGCTATCAGTTCAGCCGAAGCGGAGACAGGGTTACCGTCACCTTCGCCGAACCGGCGGTCGTCAACCTTGGGTCTTTGAGCAAAAGGCCGCCCAAGTACGTCCGCAAAATCAGCTCCGACCTTTCGGAAAATTCCTTGAGCGTAACCCTGACGGTGCCGGAAACCTCCAGGGTCCGTCACTTCTATTCCGGACCCAAGGTGGTTCTCGACATCATGGCTCCGGACCCCAGTAAAACCGCCGCCGTTTCGCCCCCGGCCGTCCCCAAACCAACCGCCGCCAAGGAACCGGCCGTGGCGGCGGCAAAACCGGCGCCCCAACCGGCCACCCAACCGGAACAAAAAACAGAGCCCGCCGCCAAGCGGACCGCGTCCCAAACGCCGAAGCCGGCCCCGGCTCCTGGTCCGGGCAAGCCAACCGCCCTGGTTCCGCCGGTCATGGCCGTATCCCTGGCCGGGACCGGCGTTCCTTCCGCCGCCGGGCTCCCCCCCGTCCCCTCCATGGCGGGCCTACAGCCTCCCGTCCAAAAGGTCCCGGCCGGGCCTGATCGAACCCCGGCCACGGCGCCTCCATCCGGCCCGGCCCCGGTAACGGCGGTCAGCGCGGCCTCCTTGGAAGGCGGCGCCATCGCCATTCGTTTTGACTGGGATGAACCCGTGGCCGCCGCGGTTTTCAGACGGGCCGGATTTCTTTGGATCGTTTTCGACAAGCCGACCCAGGTCGATGTGGAAAAAATGCGGGCCGCCGGCGGCAACATCTTTCAAAGCTTCGAGCAGATTCCCTCCAAGGAAGCGACCTATCTCAGGGTGGCGACCGTGGCCGGAATCAATCCCGGTCTCAAGCGGGACGGACTCGCCTGGATTTTCGAATTCCGCAAGCGGCCGTTGCAGGCCAGGGTTCCGATCGAACCCAAGGCGCAACCCTATTCGCCGATCGGCGCCCGGGTCTTCCTGCCGGTGCCGGAACCAGGCAAGGCGGTTGTCCTGAACGATCCGGAAGTCGGGGATTCGATCATTGTGGTGCCGGTTATCCCGCTCGGCCATGGCGTTTTCCAGGACTACCAATATCCGCAGTTCTCCGTCCAGATGAGCGGCCAGGGGGCGGTGATCCAGTCCAGGATAGACGGTCTGAGGGTGCGCCCATTGCGCCAGGGGATCGAGATTACCAGCGTCGCCGGCCTGAAACTGTCTTCGGCGGCCGCCGGGTTGGGGGCCGGCGCCAAACTGGGCTCCATGCGGCCGCTGACCCGCGTCTTCGTCCTCGATAAATGGGCCGATGGCGACGTCACCACCTTCAACGCCACCAAGCAGGGTCTGATGGCGAAAATCTCCAAGGCCAAGGGCGACAAGCGCCACAAGGCGCGGATGGACCTGGCCCGTTTCTATTTCGCCAACGGCTTCAACGCCGAAACCCTTGGCGTCCTCGGGGTTATCGGGGACAGCCGCCAGGAAATACTGGAAGACCCGGAATTCCGCGCCTTGCGGGGGACATCGAGTTTTCTGATGGGCCGCCTGAAGGACGCCAAGATTGATCTATTTCATCCATCCCTTGACGACAACGACGAGGGCTTGTTCCTGCGTTCGGCCCTGCTGGCGGCGGAAGGGGATATCGCCAGGTCGGCCCGCAACCTGAGGCGCTCCGCCGCCATCACCCGGAAGTATCCCAAGGCCCTGAAAATTCCCTTGAACATGCTGGTGACCGAGGCGGCGATCATGATCGGCGATATAAGGCAGGCCGCCAAATACCTGAAGGAACTTAGAAACGCGAGTCCCAAGCCGTCCCATAAAAGCCAGATGGACTATATCGAAGGGCAGCTGTTGGAACTGAGCGGCGATTTCGACGGGGCCGTCGGCAAATGGGAAGACGCCATGGACGGTCCGCACCGCCCAAGCCGGGCCAAGGCGGCGGTGGCCCGCGCCGAGTTGTTGTTGAAGCTGCGCGAGATCACCCGCATCGAAGCCATCGAGGAGTTCGAGAAGCTCCGCTTTGCCTGGCGTGGCGACGATTTCGAATTCCAACTTCTTAGAAGGCTCGGCCGGCTTTACATGGAGGAGGGCGATTTCCGCGATGGCCTAAGAACGCTGCGCCAGACGGCGACCAATTTCAGGGAATACGAAAAGGTCGGCGAGATAACCGTGGAAATGACCGACGTATTCGAAAGGCTTTACCTGGGCAACGAGGCCGATTCCCTTGCCCCGGTCACGGCAATCGCCCTTTACGACGAGTTCAAGGAACTTACCCCTCCCGGCGAAAAGGGCGACGAAATGATACGCAAACTGGCCGACCGGCTGGTTGCGGTGGACCTTCTCGACCAGGGCGCCAAGCTTCTCGAGAACCAGGTGAAATTCCGCCTTGCGGGTGAGCAGAAGGCCAGGGTCGGTTCTCAGTTGGCGCTGGTCAGGATTATGGCCAGGCAGCCGGACAAGGCCCTGGAGGCGCTTGACGATACCGAAATTGAAGGAGTCTCCGATGACCTGAAGGTCCAGCGCCGTCATCTCAGGGCCCGGGCGATGATGGATCTTGAGCGTACCGATGAAGCCCTGGACCTGCTGAAGGAGGACAAGAGCCTTGACGCCAAACTGTTGCGCGGAGAGATCTACTGGAACGCCCAGGACTGGCCCCATGCTTCGCAGGAACTGCGCCGTCTGGCCAAGGACATGGAGGCCGCTCCCAACAGTCCGCTGGACGGGAAACAGAGCAAGTATATATTGAACCTTGCCGTCGCCCTGACCCTTAGCGGCAACAACCGGGGCCTTGACAGGGTGCGGCGCGATTACGGCGAGGCCATGGAGGCATCCGAGCTGCGTGACGCCTTCCGTCTGATCGCCAGCCCCGACACCATGGGGCTGATCGACTTCAAGTCCATAGCCGGCAAGGTCAAGGACGTTGAGAACTTCCAGGCCTTCCTGGCTTCCTACCGCGAAAAGATCGGCAAGGAAAGCTTAAGCGGCATCAATTAGCTAGTACACCTTGGCGTGAGTCCTGACCCCCTACGATCTCTTTTCCCGTTTCCTCGGCAGGAGGGGAGGCGTAGGCGATGCTGGAGCATCGTCAAGCCTTTCCGACGCCCCGAGGGGGCGGGAAAAGAGACCCAGAGGGCGGCTTTGCAAGGCTTCCGGACGTCGTCGCGCGCCGCTTGTGGTGCACACACACCAAGGCGCGACGCGCTCCTAGCCGGAAACCTCGCAACGCCGTCGTAGGGGTACAATTTAGCTGATAAAGGCCACTAGGTCACCTGCCTGTCGCGAACCTGTCGCGAGACCCACCCTCAGACACGAAAACATATTCCCTGCCCGGTTGGCGCTCGATGTCGGGGGGTAGCTCTGGCGCTAAAACAGCTTCGCGGTGCGTATCACGCGGAGAAATGCCGCATGCGCGGCTGGCGCAACACCCGATCCGCCGATCCGCCGTCGCCGCCCTGTCCTGGGTCAGCGCGAGCGCAGCTTCGGATCGAGGGCGTCGCGCAGTGCGTCGCCGAACAGGTTGAACCCGAAAACGGCGATGCTGATGGCGATACCCGGCCACACCGCCAACCACGGCGCGCTCTCGGCATACTCCTCGGCGCCGCCCTGCAGCATCAGCCCCCAGGCCGGTGTCGGTTCCGCGACACCGAGGCCCAAATAACTCAACGACGCCTCCAAAAGGATGGCGTGGCCGACGAAGGTCGAGAACATGATC
>JAZFTA010000298.1:0-2605 GCA_036446415.1 Rhodospirillales bacterium
AATCATGTTACCGGGTTTTTCGCCCGCCCATCCATTTTTTTTAGTATTCTCCTTTCCAACGAAATTTACCTATCGGGTCGTTTGTTAGGCTCGGCAATAGGTGTATGATTGGGAACGGGCCGTATATTCCACCTTTCGCGAAGGTGTAGGGGCGGGGAAATTGTTGTTTCGTCTGGTATTTGGCGGCTAATTGTCATAGACGACCATGTTTGAAGATAGTGATTTACAGGCATCCGGCGTGATCAAACCTCAACTGAAAAACCCTCTTGAATTGGCGACCGTCCATCAGGGTAGGGTTAAAATACGTCTTAAGATTGCCGACACTGTTTTCGAGGCCGCCACCGAGGGCATTATGATCAGTGACGGCCAAAATCTTATAACCAGGGTCAATCCGGCATTTACCGCCATCACCGGTTATTCCAGCCAGGAAGCGATTGGCAAGGACCCCGGTTTTTTGAACTCGGGGCGCCATGACGACGCTTTTTTCGAAGCCATGCGCGAAAGCCTTAACCGCGCCGGCAAATGGGAAGGCGAAATATGGAACCGCCGCAAGAACGGCGAAATATACCCGCAATGGCTTTCCATCACCGCGCTGAAGGATGACAATGGCGAGGTCGAAACCTATGTCGGAATCTTCAACGACACAAGCAAGTTCAAACATGAAAACGGTAATGGCAATTTCAGTGAGAATTTCGACGCGCTGACCGGCCTGCCGAACCGCAAGATGCTGCAGGACAGCATCATTCAGGCCAAGACCCAGGCCATTATCGCCAAGGAACGGGTTGGATTACTCTATCTTGACTTGGATCACTTCAAGTCGATAAACGATGAATTCGATCATAATATCGGCGACTGCGTGCTGGTTGAGATGGGGCAAAAACTGAAATCCTGCCTTCGCGACCAAGACATCATTGGCCGTTTCGGAGGCGATGAGTTTTTGGTGATTCTTCCGAAAATCCACACCGTCGAGGAGACCACCATGATAGTCAGCCGCCTACTGGAAGAGGCGGCAAAGCCCATGAAGATAGAGGGCGTCGACAGGGAGATAGCGATTACCGCAAGCATCGGCATCTCTGTTTTTCCCGATGATGGGGAAAGCGCCAGCGATCTAATCCGCAATGCCGATACGGCCAAGTTCCACGCCAAGAAGGAAGGGCGCAACAATTACCAGTATTTTACCGAGAACATGAATATTCGTGCCCGTGAACGCGTGACCATGGAAAGGAGTCTTCGCAAGGCGCTGGAAAATGAAGAGTTGGAACTGCACTACCAGCCCAAGGTGGAGCTTCGGCGCGGCAAGATCGTTGGCATGGAGGCGCTCCTTAGATGGCGGAACCCGGAAAAACAGGAAATCCTTTCACCCGCTAAGTTTATTCCATTGGCCGAGGAAACGGGGCTCATCATACCTATCGGCGAGTGGGTGCTGAGAACGGCATGCGCTCAGACCAAGTCATGGCAGGACGCCGGGATCAGGCCGGTGAATATATCGGTAAACCTTTCGATGCGCCAATTGATAAAAAAGAACCTGCTAAAGGACATCTCGCGGATACTGGATCAAACCGGCCTTGAGCCCAGGTTTCTTGAACTGGAGATTACCGAGACCTCGTTGATGGAAAGAGCCGAAGACACCATTAACGTACTTAACGGGATTCGCTCGATGGGTATTAAACTGGCGGCGGATGATTTCGGCACCGGCTATTCCTCGTTGAACTACTTAAGAAATTTTCCGATCGACGTAATCAAGATAGACCAATCCTTCGTCGCCGACATAGGCGGGAGCGGCGGCGGATCGATGTTGGCGGCGGCGGTCATAGCGATTGGCCAGAGCCTTGGCATGAGGGTAGTCGCCGAAGGGGTCGAGAATGCCATTCAACTCGCCTTCCTGCGTCAGCAATGGTGCGACGAAATACAGGGGTTTTATTTCAGCCACCCCCTGCCGGCCGATGAATTCGAGATATTATTGCGCGAAGACAAGAGCCTATAGGGTTCTATGACCGATAAGCTGTCCCGCTCCCAACTGGCCCAACGCCTTGCATCGATAAAGCTGTTGTCCTTGGATGTTGACGGCGTGCTTACCGACGGCGGCCTGTATTATTCCGACGACGGCCGCCAGCTCCGCAAGTTCAACGTCAAGGACGGCTTGGGAATTCAGAGGGCGATGGAGGCCGGCCTCGAGGTCGCCATGGTTTCGGCGGGCTCCATGCCTACAATCAACCAGCGGGCCGAAACGCTGGGGGTCCGCCACGTTTTCACCGGCGTTTCCGACAAGTTGGAAACCGTGAGAGGCCTTTGCAGGGAACTGGGGATCGGCTTGAACGAGGCCGCCCACATGGGCGACGACCTTACCGACTTAGGCCTGATGGAAAGCGTCGGCTGTCCGATTACGGTTTTAGATGCGGTTGCCGAGGTCATTGAAGTCTCGGCCTATGTCACCGAAAGGCCGGGCGGCGGCGGCGCGGTCCGCGAAATCTGCGACCTGCTGGTGGCCTCGAGGGGGTAAGGCGGCCGGACGCCATTTCCTAGTCTAAGCCGTTGATTTAAAGGGGTTTTACCCCTCAAATTTGCCATAACCCGGTCAATAACCTTATCATTTCTTATCATTTTA
>JAZFTA010000299.1:0-11704 GCA_036446415.1 Rhodospirillales bacterium
GGCCCGGAAAACACCGCCCTGAGGGAAACCGAGGAGGAAATAGGCCTTGACAGCCGGCACGTCAAAATCATCGGCCGGCTGGACGATTACGAAACCCGCACCGGGTTCAAGGTGACGCCGGTGGCGGCCATTGTGACGCCGCCTTTCGACCTTAAACCCGACCCCAGCGAAGTTGCCGAAACGTTCGAAGTGCCGCTGAATTTCTTTCTGGACCCCGCCAACCACATGCGCCACCACTACCGGACGGATGAAACGGTCCGGGAATTTTACGCCATGCCTTACCGGGACTACTTCATATGGGGAGCTACAGCCGGTATGCTTATGAACCTTTACGAAATTCTGAGATAATCCGACCATGAGCCGCATCCTGCTTAACTATGTACTGCCCCTGCTGATCCCCATGGCAGTTTACCTGCTGTGGTTCTGGTTTTCCAGGCGGCGCGGGGGGGGGCAGGGAAAGTCCCTTGCCGAGGAAGAACCATGGTTTTGGGTTCTGTCTTCGGGGTTTCTTCTAATGGCCGGCGGACTGGTCTATCTGGCGCTTAGCGAGAGCGGTGAAACCGAAGGCACTTACCTAGCGCCGCACATCGAAGACGGACGCATAGTGCCTGGGACCATTGGCGACAAGCTTGAAACGCCTGGCCCGGAATCTTCCAAGTGACGGAACCGACCGGCAAGATAGAACCCCAGCCATGGCTAACGGCGCCGGAGACTTCGGCCGTAATAAACGCCCTCACGGCGGACGGAGACGAAGCCCGCTTTGTCGGCGGATGCGTACGCGACGCCATTCTGAAGCTTCCCGTCAAGGACATCGACATCGCGACTCCCGTTAAGCCCGAAAAAATAATCGAACTGCTTGAAAGGGCATCCATCAAGGCCATCCCCACCGGCCTAAAACACGGCACTATAACGGCCATAACAGGCGACGCCCGTTTCGAGATAACGACGCTTAGGATAGACGTAAAAACCGACGGACGCCACGCCAAGGTCGCCTTTACCGACGACTGGCTGGCCGACGCCAAGCGCCGCGACTTCGTCATCAACACCTTGTCCTGCGACAAGGACGGCGGCGTTTACGATCTGCTCGGCGGGCTCGACGATATCGGCAACAAGCGGGTGCGTTTCGTCGGCAACGCCAAGGACCGCATCGAGGAAGACGTTCTTAGAATATTGCGGTTCTTCCGTTTTTTCGGGGCCTACGGCAAGCCTCCCGCCGACATCGACGCCCTGACCGCCTGCCGGTTGTCGGCGCCGCGGCTGTCCGAGCTTTCCGGCGAGAGGATCCAGGGCGAGATGTTTAGCATCCTGCTCGGCCCCAACCCGGCGGACATCGTGCAATTGATGATCGGAGAGAGGCTGTTCGAGCATTTCATGGGGCAAGTGGGAGACGTCGGCCGGTTGCGCCAAATCAGCTGGCTTGAGACCGATGCAATAAAAATGAATTCGATATCTCAAGACCCGGTGCGCCGTCTGGCGGCGTTGCTGGACACCGACCTTGACGGCGCCGGGGCGGCGGCGGAACGCCTTAGGCTTTCGAACAGTCAAACGGCCCGCCTGATGCTAATGACATCCCCCCCCTCGAAGCTGAACCCCGAAACGGATGACCGCAAGCAAAGGCGCCTTCTGCACCGCCTTGGAGACGAGGCCGTAAGGGATATGGCGCTTCTTGAGTGGGCTTCGGAAAGGGCCCTTACGCCACGCCAGCCACGGCATAGGACCGAAGCCTGGGTCGAACTTCTCGAGGCCGCTGAAACATGGACGCCGATAAAGTTCCCCCTTAAAGGGGGTGACATCATTAGTTTAGGCGTGCCCCAGGGAGCCGGGGTGGGCGATATGTTGAAGAGAGTAGAGGAGTGGTGGGAGGACGGGGACTTCAAGGCCGGCCGCGATGAATGCCTGGAGAAGCTCAAGAAGCTGGTGGAAACGACGCAGTCTGCCTGAGGGCCTAGCCGAGCACCATGGCCGCGGCGCAAGGGGTTTCCAATAAAACCATCGCCGCCCGGCCGAGCATCAGCGTGAGAACCGCCGAATTCCTTCGAAAAACATCCTAAAAAAAGCTCGGCGGTTATTTAATCTCCGGCCTGATCAAGGTTTCAAAACCCATATCTCCTACCTAGTAATCAGCCACAGGTTACTGTGTCTTTTTATAGTCTATTACATCTACCTGAACGTCCAAACAAGCCGCCGCGCGAAACAAAGCGGCGGCATTCTGTGGAATATCAGGTTCAAATATGGCTAGACGCATGGATTGGGCTCTGTTAGTTAAGTCATGTCTAATGTAAGCGAGACCAATGTATACGGAAATTTCATTATCTTATCCCTTTGCAACATTGCGGCTCTGCATTATACCTTTCTTCCGTTTCGCATATATTCGTTCTCTACCAACCGCGCCTTTTGCAATGTTTGGGGTGGCCCCTCAGGGGGTCTAGAGGAAAAAACATGACGGGATTTACGCCTTTTCTCGCTGGGGCGCTTGATGGATGCTTCCCAGGTGAACGGTGATCCAGACCCAAGCCGTAGGCGCCGCCGCTCCTCACAATCCAGGGGCGGGCGTTTGGGCATCCTAGTCACAGAACCGGTTCCGCTTAAGTGGAACCGGTATTCCCCGCGCCTATGGGCGCTTAAGCTCCGCGCCGGCTTTCCCCATGTTTCCATTTGCTCAAGAATGGTTTTAGCGGTGATTGTTGTTTTCGCCGTCTTCGGCGCGGCGGGAACTTCATTTGCCGATGAAATCATGTCGACGGGGAAGAAAAGCGAGCCTTCGGCGTGGTCAAAATGGCTGGAAAGGCCCCCGGGACCTTTCCCTGGCGTCATCCTGCCCGACGAACCTTATGACGGGAAGGTTGTCGAGCAGCCGATCGATTTCCCCCACGACGTTCACGCCGGCGCCAATCAGATCAACTGCCTTTATTGCCATACCTACGCCCGGCGCAGCGCCGTCGCCGGCATCCCGCCGACCTCCAAGTGCATGGGCTGCCACAACATAATCGCCACCGACAGGCCGAGAATAAAGAAGCTCACTGAATACTGGGAAAAGGGCGAGTCGCCGCCCTGGAAAAAGGTTCATGACCTGCCGGACTACGTCCGTTTCACTCATGAGCTGCATCTTAAGCGGTTCCTGTTCGACAACCCTGAAATGTCGGTAGAACGGTCGGACGAGGTCTGCGCGCTGTGCCACGGCGAGGTAAAAAAAATGACGGTGGCGAGAAAGCAGAAGACCTTGACAATGGGCTTCTGCACCCGTTGCCATGAAGCAAACGATGGGCCATTCGATTGCATGGAATGTCATAAGTAGGATTCCGTCCGAAGACTTGAAGGACCGGGCGAGCGGCGCCCACAATGAGTGGAGAGAAATGAGCAAAAAGAAATTTGACCGCAGGGAATTTTTGAAAGCAATGGGCGTCAGCGGTGTTGCCGTAACCGTCGCCGGCTGCGACATGCCGTCTTTCATCGCCTCGCAAGAGGGTGTCGAGGAGGTCGTCTCGTATCTGTCTCCGGAGGAATTCGTGATTCCCGGCGTCGGCGTCTGGTACGCGTCCGTCTGCATGCAATGCCCGGCCGGCTGCGGCGTCCGCGGCCGGATCCGCGAAGGGCGACTGCTGAAGCTGGAAGGCAACCCCGAATCCTCACTGAACGCGGGCAAGCTTTGCCAGATGGGCCAGGCCGGTTTGCAGAACCATTACGATCCGGACCGCGTGACCACGCCGCTGGCGCGGAAAGGCGGCAAGCTGGCCGAGGTGACATGGGAACAGGCCCTGACCATGATAGAAGAGAAGACGGGCGCCGGATCCTCCATTCCCAAAAACCGCTTTGCCTGGTTCACCGGCACCGTCAGCGGTCATCAGGGCGTGCTTATGAAATCGCATCTGGAGGCCATGGGCTCAACCGCTCATTTCGTCCACGAGACCATCAATAACCAGGTCTGGCGGACCGTCAGCAAGGACATGCTTGGCCTGGAGACGCCGCGGCTAAGGTTTGACAAGGCGAAACTGGTGCTTTCCTTCGGCGCCGATTTCCTGGGCACATGGATGTCGCCGATCCATTTTTCGGGCCAATACGCCCGTTTCCGTTCGACTCCTGACCGCGGCATGCTGATCCAGGCCGAGCCTTCCATGACGCTGACCGGCGCCAATGCCGACATGTGGCTGGCCGTACGCCCGGAAACCGAGGGTGCGATGGCGTTGGGCATAGCCAATATCCTGATCAAGAAAGAAAAAGTCGACGCCTCGGCCCTGCCTGAATCGGTGCTGGACGCGATCGACGGCTATGATGTCACTACTACGTCGCGTATAACCGGTATCGCGGGCGACCGTCTGATCCGCATTGTCCGGCATCTGAAAGATCTTTCACCCAGCCTGATAGTCGCCGGGGCTTCGGCCTGCGGTCACGTCAACGGCTACCAGTCGGCGGCGGCGGCGATGCTGCTCAATTTCCTGCTTGGCAACATCGGCAAGACCATCGAGCCGGGTGAGAACTTTTCCTTCCCACAGCTTAGACCCGCCGAAGGCGGCACCCGGGATCTCGCCCGGTTCGCCAAGGCGGCCGGCGAGCAGCAGTTCGACGCGGTCTTCTTTTACGGCGCCAACCCGCTGTTTGCGGCGCCCGCGCACATGAATATGGCCGAAAAGCTGGATGCGATCCCGTTCAAGGCGGCGTTTAGCCAGTTCATGGACGAAACGACGGCCCGCGCCGACTTGGTGCTGCCGGTCGCCTCGCCGATGGAGGACTGGGGCACCCATGTTCCCGCCTATCAGGGCGACAGGAATGCGATCGTCTTCCAGCAGCCATTGATGGAGCCTCTATATCCCGGCGTCCGCGGATTGGGCGATCTGCTGTTGGGGCTGGTCAAGATGCGCAACCCCGGACCACTTGACGATTTCGAGGATTACTACGCCTATCTGCAAAACGCCTTCGCCGCCATTCCCGGCGCCCTGAAGGGCGAAGGCGGGGACGAGGATGCCCCATTCGACAAAAACCTGTGGAACCGGGTACTGCAAAATGGCCACCTTGAGGTTCCCGGCGCAAAGCGTTCCTTCGACACCAAGGTCTTCGCTCCAGACGTCGCCGGTCATCGCGAAAACGCGGACTACCCGTATTATCTGGCGCCGACGCCACGGGCCGGCTTTTACGACGGCCGCCACGCCAACCTTTCGTGGCTGCAGGAGGCTCCCGACCAGATCACCAAGATAGTGTGGAATTCATGGGCCGAAATCAATCCTTCGACGGCGGCCAAACTGGGCGTCGAGCAGGGCGATATCGTTAAGATCACGGCGGCCGGCGGCAGCATCGAGGCCACGGCCTATCTCCACAAAGGCGTGCATCCCGATGTCGTCGTGGTTCCGATGGGCCAGGGTCACGAAGAATACGGCCGTTACGCCACCGGCATCGGCGTCAATCCGCTGAAAATCCTGGACCCGTTGAGCGACGGAAAGACCGGCGAAATGGCGCTTTACGGCACCCGGGTCAAACTTGCCCGAACCGGCCGCTCCAAAAAGTTGGTCAAGGCCGGAGACGCCGAAACCCAGCATGGCCGCAAGATTGTCGCCACCATCACCGCCGACCATTTACGTCGCACGGAAGGGGAAAGCTGAGCCATGTCTCTAGTCAGGAATTTTATCGAGAACTGGTCACGTTACGCCAAAAGCATCGATGAGGGCGGCTTTCACGAATACAAACACATGTGGGGGATGGTTGTCGACCTGGACAAATGCACCGGCTGTAACGCGTGTTCCGTGGCCTGCTACGCCGAAAACAACATAGCCGTCGTCGGCGAGGATTATTTCGCCCATGGGCAGGCCATGCACTGGATGCGGGTCGAACGCTATTGGGACGAACCGGACATCGGCGGCAAGCGGATCACGGAAACCCAGGAACACGGCGCGTCGTTCATACCGATGATGTGCCAGCAATGCAATGCCGCCCCCTGCGAGCCGGTATGCCCGGTTTCCGCGGCCTATCATACGCCGGACGGCCTCAACGGGCAGGTCTACAACCGCTGTATCGGGTCGCGATATTGCGAAGTCAACTGCCCCTACCGGATGCGTTACTTCAATTTCTATTCATATTACGAAACTTCATGGCCTTCGCCGCTGAACATGCAACTCAATCCCGACATCACGGTCCGCGACAAGGGTGTGATGGAAAAATGCACGTTCTGCATACACCGCATCAAGGCTGCCAAGGATAAGGCCAATAAGGAAAACCGCAAACTTGCCGACGGCGATTTCCAGACAGCTTGTCAGCAGACCTGCCCGACGTCGGCGATCGTTTTCGGCGATCTGCTCGATCACGACAGCGAGGTTCACCAGCTTTGGCACAAGTACCAAACCAAGTTGGGAACGCCCAGACAGGAAAAGGAAAACCCGGAACTGCGCGGATACCGGATTTACGAACATATCAATACGGAGCCCTGTGTGACGTATCTTGAACGCGTGCGCGAGGTCTAAATGATGGCGGAAAAAACGGCCCAGGCCGCCAAGGATATCGATGAAACCATAGCCTGGGCGAGAATCAACGCCGACGTGCTGAGAAGCATGGAAAATCCGCGCAAGGGTTACTGGGTAGCGCTCGCCGTCTGCTTCGCCATATTCATGGTCGGCGTCGCGGCCGAGGTTTACCAGTACGACGTTGGCATGGGTCCGTCGAACCTCAACAACCCGCACATGTGGGACCTATACATTTCGACTTTCATTTTCTGGATCGGCATGAGCCACTCGGGCACTCTGCTGTCGGCCATCCTGCACATTTTCCACGTCGACTGGCGCAAGCCGATCTACCGATTCGCCGAGGCAATGACTACGTTTTCGTTGCTGACGGCGCTGCTGTTCCCGGTCATTCACCTGGGAAGGGTCTGGAACATGCACTGGGTGTTTCCTTATCTTAGCGACCGCGGCATCTGGCCCAATTTCCGCTCGCCGCTGGTTTGGGACGCGTTCGCCATCGCCACCTACCTCACGGGTTCGGTGCTGTTTCTTTATACCGGCATGATCCCCGATCTCGCCATCTGCCGCGACAACGCCACCGGTTGGCGCAAGAAGCTCTACACCTTTCTCTCGGTCGGCTGGTGGGGCGACGACCGGCAATGGCGGAACTTCCGCAAGACCTATATGATAATGGCCTGCTTCCTGATTCCGTTGGCGGTTTCCGTCCACTCGATCGTCGCCGCCGATTTCGCCATGGCGATCATGCCCGGCTGGCACGTTACCAGTTTCCCGGTCTATTTCGTTTCCGGCGCGTTGTATTCGGGGTGCGCCGGGATCATCACGCTGTTCGTGCTGTTGCGCTATTTCTTCAAGTTCGAGCAATACATGACGATTCCGATCCTCGAGAAACTCTGCAAACTTACCTTCGCCATCGCCATGGTATGGACCTATCTGAACCTGATCGAGTTCGCCGCCGTCTGGTACGGACATGACGTTCCCGCCAAGGAAGTGCTGATCGCCAAGTTCACCGGACCCTATTCGCCGTTCTTCATATCCATGCTGCTCATAGGAATGGTGCTGCCGTTTTCGCTGGCTTTCCAAAAAGTCCGGCGCAACCCGCCCTTGCTGTTAGCCATCTCGCTCCTGTTGAACACCGGCATGTGGATGGAACGCTACATGATCCTGGCGCCGACGTTGTCGCTTTCGTTTCACCCATACACCTGGGGCGTGATGTGGCCAAGCTTCGTCGAGATAGGGATCGTATTCGGAAGTTTTGGTTTGTTCGGCCTTTTTTTCTTTGCTTTCGTCAAGGTGTTCCCGTCGGTATCGATGTACGAAGTCAAGGAAATGGTCTACCACCGCCGGCGTGTCGTCTTTGATGAAGCCGAGGAAAAGCTGCATCCCGCAACCGCCCCGGCGACGGCTTCCGCCAGTTCGGAGGACGGTACATGAAAAAGCAACGGATACTCGGCCTGTTCAGCGACTTTGACAAGGCGATCTCGGTGATAGTCGACATCCGCCAGTACAGACTCCCCGGCGTCAGCGTCGACGACATCACCATCAAATCGCCGATCGAACATCCCGAGATCGAGGAAATCCTGGGAGAGCGGCCCTGCTATGTGCCCTGGTTCACGCTTGCTGGCGCATTGTTCGGCTTGGTCTTCGGAGCATTTTTCCTGTCCGCCGCGCAAGCCAACTTCCTTGTCCAGCCACAGGGCGGCAAGCCCGTTATCACCACCATGACGAACCTGGTGCTGATTTACGAAATGCTGATCCTGTTCGCGATGCTGGCGACCTCTTTGGGATTCCTGATCGGCGGCCGGTTCATGCGCAGACGCTCCTCTCTCTACGATACGAAAATCAGCCTTGATCAGGTCGGCATCGAGATCGAGACCGATAATGACTACATCGAACCAGTGAGGAAGCTGTTCACAAAACACATGGCTCTTGAGATCAGGGAGGGAAAACCGTGATGGGAAAGTATAAACGCCTTTCCCTCGTCCTGGTGGCGTTCGCCGCAGTCTCGTTGACGCCCCTATTGGCGTACGCCTGGCCCTGGTCCACCGATATGATGAACCAGCCCAGCTTCAAGCCGCAGGAAAGCCCGCTGAAGGCCTTCCCAAAGCGCTCGGTGCCGGTTACCGGCTTCCCGACGGCTCAGTCCAACCGTGATGAGACCGAGGAACTGACCAATCCGGTTCCTCCAAGTCCGGAATCGATCGACACGGGCCGGACGCTGTTCAAGATCTATTGCGCGGCGTGTCATGGGCTTTCCGGCATGGGCGACGCCCCGGTCTCCGAACTGCTAGGCGCCATCGATCTGACCGATCAGGATATGGTCGGCCCCGACGAAATGACGGACGGCTGGATTTACGGGACCATCACCTTTGGCAGCGCCATCATGCCCGCCTATGGCGTTCTCAACGAAGAGTCCGGCTACCGGGGGGCGAACGACATGAACGTCGAGGAACGCTGGCATGTCGTCAATTACATGCGCCACGGCCTGGCCAAGGATGCTGAAACAGCGATAAGCAAGGCGGAACAGGAATGAACAAGTCTTTAAACGGAAAGAGCGCCTGACGCATGGAAGATTTCGGTAGCTGGTCGATCATCACGACGAATTTCCTGATTATCCTCTACATGGCATTGGGGGGCGTCGTCTTCTCCGCGCTTCTTGAGCTGGTGGGCGGCAAGTGGCGCTTTCAGGTGCGCCATCTGGCCTGCGCCAACATAGCGCTGTTTCCGATCGCCTTCGTGCTGCTGCTGATCCTGCTGGCCAACGGCGAGGCCACCTTCCCCTGGCTGGCCGAAATGCGCAAGGGAGATACGAACTTTCCGGGCTGGCATAATTACACGTTCCTGGTGTTCCGCGAAATCTGCGGCTTCCTGATCACTTTCCTGATTTATTTGGCTTTCGTGTTCTACCAGCGCGAAAGCGAGGTCGACAAATCGCCCAAAACACTGTTTCGTTTTCGAATAATCACCATTTTGGTCCCCTTCGTTTACGTTATCTACGGTACCATGGTCTCCTGGGATTTCGAGATGACGCTTGAAGCCGGCTGGCACAGCTCCAGCTACGCGGTCTATCATTTCCAGAGCAACTTCCACGGATTTCTCGCATATTTCACGCTGATGATGTTCGTGCTCGACAAGACCGGGCGGCTTAAGGATATGTTCGAGCCGAAAATTTACAACTACATGGCCCAGTACATGCTCGGCATGACGATCATGTGGATTTATTTTTATTTTACCCAGTACCTTGTGTTCTGGTACGGAAGACTGCCCAACGACATGGACCGTTACATACGCATGATGGAGGGCGGGTATATCTTCTTTTTCGTTATATTCCTGCTGTTCAAGTTCTTCATCCCCTTCTGCATGCTGATCTTCACCCCCTGCCGGCACAGCAGAGGCATCATCGTCGCCATGGCGATATTTATCCTGACCGGAACCTGGTTGGAGCGTTACATCTGGATTTCCGGTTCGGTTTCCAGCCGTTTCTACCACACGCCCCTTTCCGACTCGTTCGACCTTCTGGTCATGGCGCTTACCGCCATCGCCGCTTTTTTCGCGCTGCGTTGGGCTCTGCTCCGATACAAACTACTGACGTCGCGCGTCTGAGAAGCCATTCGGCGGCCGGGCTCTTTCCTGCCTTAATTTCGATACCCCGGATATATATGGCGATCCAGTCATCTAATCCCTTTTCAAGATGCCGGTTTTGCTTTATATCCTTCGACCGCTTAATGTCCATATAGGCACAGTCAACCGCGCCATTATTAAATTCCAGGCGCGGCCCCCCTTAAGAGGGCAAAGAGAAAGATGCCATGACAGGCGCAGCCAACACAGACGCAGCCACCACAGACACTGCCACCGGCACTCCGGACGCACCAGACGAAGGCGAAACCCGGCGTGATTTCCTGCTGATCGCCACCAGCGCCATGGGCGCGGTCGGCGCGGCCTTGGCGGTCTGGCCCTTTATCGATTCCATCAACCCGGCTGCCGACATTCTGGCCCTGTCGTCGACCGAGATCGACCTTTCCCCAATCGAGGTCGGCCAGGCCGTCACCGTGGTCTGGCAGGGCAAGCCGGTGTTCATCCGCCACCGCACCGAAGAGGAGATCAGCGCCGCGCGGAAAGTGGATATGAGCGCCCTATTCGACCCCGAGGCCGACGAGGAACGGGTAAAAAATTCCGAATGGCTGATCATGATCGGCATATGCACCCATTTGGGCTGCATTCCGCTCGGTCAGGGGACCACCGACTTCAAAGGAGATTTCGGCGGCTGGTTTTGTCCGTGCCACGGTTCGCATTTCGACACGTCAGGGCGAATCCGCAAGGGACCGGCCCCATTAAACCTGGTAGTGCCGGAATACGCCTTCATCGACGACATGACGGTTAAGATCGGTTAGGAAGAGGCGATGGCGAAAACACGGAAAACACTATGGAACCCCGTTATTGAATGGATAGATTACCGGCTCCCGGTTTTTTCCTATACGCAGCACCACCTCATCGATTACCCGACGCCGAAGAACCTGAACTACCTGTGGAACACGGGCTCGGCGGCGGGGATAATGTTGTTGATCATGATTGTCACCGGCATTTTCCTGGCCGTCAATTACACCGCCGAGACGTCAATGGCCTTCGACGCGGTCGAACACATCATGCGCGACGTGAATTACGGCTGGCTGCTTCGCTATCTCCACTCGAACGGATCGTCCATATTCTTCATGCTTGTCTACATCCACATGTTTCGCGGGATGTATTACGGCTCTTACAAGCAACCGCGGGAGCTTCTGTGGATTATCGGCGTGGTAATCTATCTGTCCATGATGATGACCGCCTTCATGGGCTACGTTCTTCCTTGGGGCCAGATGAGCTATTGGGCGGCAATTGTGATCACCAGCCTTTTCTCCACCGTTCCTCTGATCGGGGAAACCCTCGTCACCTGGATTTGGGGAGGGTATACGCTTAGCAACGCCTCGATCGCCCGCTTTTTCGTCGGCCATTACCTGATGCCGGCGGTTATTTTCAACTTGGTGGTGGTGCATATGTGGGCGCTTCACGTTCACAAGTCCAACAACCCGCTGGGCATCGACATTAAGGGCAAACAGGACTCGATCCCTTTCCATCCTTATTACACGATCAAGGATATTTTCGGTTTCTCCGTGGTCATGGTGGTTTACCTGTTTTTCGTTTTCTTCGCCCCGGACGCCTTTTCCGAGCCGATAAACTATGAACACGCCAACCCCATGGTGACGCCGCCCCACATCGTTCCGGAATGG